>NZ_BAABMI010000053.1:0-37708 GCF_054785195.1 Secundilactobacillus muriivasis
AAGCAAGATCAAAAGCCGTCAGTTTTTGAAAAACATGAAAACTGACGACTTTTTTGAAAGGTATGAATAATTCAGGAATATATTTGGTATATAATTCGGGAATTGTATTTACCTTTATTTGCAAGTGTGTTATTGTAAGGCTTGTCTTGTTTCAACACGAAGGTCAGTGACCTCATTGCGGGTCGTTTTAGAAACGGAGTTTAGTGCATGTATCGGTATTTTGTTCAACCACAGTTTAACCAGGGTACGCAATCACTTTTTGGCTACGAGCTATTAATTCGTGAATATCAAGGTGATCACTGGGGACTGCCGGTTAACTTTTCTGATATCGCTGCAGACGTCCAAACCGACCTCTTATTAGGTATCGCAGACCAGCTTAAATTAAAAATTCCAACAGTCGCCTTCAATGTCAACCGAACGCAGTTTTTGGATGCGGACATGACGGCGCAACTGATTGCCATTCAAGTGGCCATTTCACCCCTTCACCTGATGATTGAAGTAACGGAAGAAGCGCAGGATTGTACAGCAACGCCGGAGCAGTTGCGTCGCCAAATTGCGTTATACCACCATCACGGCATTCAAATTAGCCTTGATGATATTGAAAGTGGCGGTAATGTGTTAGCCAAGATTCGGCACCTCCTGGCTGAAGTCGATGAAATTAAGTTTGCCATGCAGAACTTTCGTCGGGCCCACCGTGAAGCTGAGATTCCCAGTCAGTTGGCCTATTGGCAACGGGTCGCCAACTTTTACCACGTGCAACTTGTTGTCGAAGGCATCGAAAACGCCGCTGATGAAGTATTACTCGATCAATTAGGGTTGCAGTTGCGCCAAGGTTACTATTACGGTAAACCGCACCTGTTTCCTGAGGTCCGCTAATTAGATTTCAGAATGACTTTCTAACAATTATAAAAATCACTTACAAAAGTAAGCGCCCAAATTCCGGTTTCGGAGTTTGGGCGCTTATTTAATGGTTTAGGCGAGGACTAACCTTACCCGTTATGTAATACTACGCGAGGTGGCGTGCTAGTTTCGCTCTAATTTCCCCCAGTGAACGAGGGCCAATAACAGCATCAACGATCTGGCCATCTTTTTTGATCAACATCGTTGGCGTACTCTGAACCCCAATTAGTCGCGCAACTTGAGGCTGCCGATTAACTGTCAGACTCGTAAACTTAACTTGTGACCCAAACTGTTCCGTTTGTGCCAACTGGGTTAAAATATGATCCATCGTCGTACAGCCCGGACAAAAATCCGACCGAAAGTCAACGACCACCACCCCGGTCTGGGTTTCAGTCGCATATGATTCATCTTGAATCGCTTTGATACCAACTGTCATCAAACCACCTCCTGATTCAATCTGGTTACAATTTGTTAGTGATTTATTTTAGTCGCTTTGGGTTTCAAATGCAACTGATCGTCGTTCAGACGCCGTTTATCGTTTCACTTTGAAATAGACAGCCCTAACAAACCCGACTATACTAATCATAGAATCCAATTTCGATCCGGGAGGTGCGCCATGCTGACAACGTTTGAAATTAACACGGCTTTTTCGCAACATCGCCCCCTGCTCTGGGTACACGGCAACCGCGCTCAGCAAGTTACATTATTACCGCTACCGATTCAGCATCCGCACAAGGTCATTACCACTGTCACAGTCTGCCATGTCGTTTCAACTGACCAACAACTGATTACGATTCGGCCCGAAACGACCACGATTGAAATCATCATCGACCGGCGCCAACTTTTTCAAGATCGTGATCACCTCCTTCAAAACTTGTTGCAGCGATTTCAACGAAATGCTGCGCGTGAACATCAACTTGCTGCGCTTATCGCCCCGTTGCCAATTAACCCCGATTTGACCCAACGTTGGGCAAACCGAGTCGCGCAATTAATGATGCAACACGGTCTCCAACTTCCCTATCGTGGTTTTGATAACGCGCAGTCTCAAGTTCGCGCAATTCAACCCATCCTACCAATCATTCAAGCTGGTTTAACGCACGGACAGACACCTTCGACCATCGCAAAAGTGATCAGCCATCTGGACAATCTTCAAAGTTTACTACACGTTGCGGATTGTTATCTCGAAACCGATACAGACTGTCGACTGGCCAACATTCTTCACCGACTATACCCTAACGCCGACCATTACGAATTTAGCCGCACACTCATTCAAATCACACAACTAATTTTCAAAACCGATCCAGCACTTGCACAACAGCTCAGACAATAACTTCCCTCAACTAAAGTCACTGATTACCGACTGATGCGCCATCGGTAATGGTGTCTTTTTTAACTGACCAGCACTAACCGGGGTTATCAAATTCGATTTCGACTCAATTTGAAACCGATTTCAGTTATAACACCTTCAAAAAATGACCATATTCCGTTATAACATTTTCAATAATTATGCAAAATAACTAAAAATAGTGAAATATATGCAACATTTTCTCCATTTTACTGAATAAAATGTTAAAATAGCATTAATATCTATTTTGAATCGACTGGAGATGATGGACTTGCTTGATTCACAATTTATTCCAACCGCATACAAGCAGCACCAAGTGCTCTTTGTCGTCAAAACGGTTGTTTATGCTCAGATTCGTCAGACACCGCTCTCGCCGGATCTTTACACGACTGGCATCATTCAGATACAGTTGGTTTCAGATCACACAATCACTAGAAATCAAGCGACTTATTGCAACGCGATTGCACTAGCCCATCCTGATCAACCGATTCTGGTCAACTTAACGCACGTTTTCGAAACGCAACATGACGCAGTTTTAGCGATTCAAACACTGGCCAGACAAACACAATTAGCCGCTAATCCACAGCAAGACATGACTGAGGCCCAAATTCTCGCGCAAATGACACAAATTATTCACGAGACTGGCCTAACCCTTCGGCGAACTCGTTATCAGCGCAACGCAGTGATCAATGAACCGGTGGTACCGGATGCAAAAGCCTTATACCCGTTGATTCAGGCCAGTTTGAAGGACAGTCAAACGGTGCCCGAAATTCGAGGTTATCTGGCCGCACTCTGGCACCTGTATCTGACGGTCCAAACCGATGCCACGTCATCAACAGCTACGCCTGATCAGCTTCGGTTAATCAGCCATCTCACCCGATACTTCAGCGCAGACGAGCGGCAAGATGCGCTCGTCATTGCCGGACAGGTCGCCACGATTATTTTCCGCAAATACGCCCGACTAAACGAACAGCTTATCCGGTTATCGTGACGAGTCGGACTAATTGACTTTGACTAGTTTTTCGGTAATACTCACCCCAAAACCCTTTGGAGGTGACAACATGTTACACAAAACTGAATTGGAGTACGACGCAAACAATCACTTATTTTTGAATGCCTATCATGATGATGCCCAACCCTACCTCGGACTTTTAATTGACATCCACGGTGGCGGTTGGTTTCGCGGCGACAAAGACAAGGACGCGGATTGGGCCACTCGACTTGCGCAACTCGGTTATGAAGTTTTGGTACCAAACTACCGGCTAACCCCTCAAGTTTTCTATCCTGAGCCGTTGCGCGACATGGACACGTTGATGACTTGGATTGCCACCAGCGACTTTAATCAAATGCCAATTGGTGTGGTGGGATCTTCCGCTGGTGGTAACATGGCAGTTGAACTGGCGATTCGCTATGGCGTGCCTGCAGTGTCGCTATCTGGCATCTTAGATATCGATGACTGGCTGACACAACACCAAGCCGTTGAGGCCGCTCCAGGTGATTTGGACCGCTTTAATCAACAAGCTAGCGCGGCCATCAATCAAACCGGCAGTAATGACGCTTTCTACAAGTGGTTCGTTTTAAACTACTTTAACCAACGGACTGATGAACTGAGAGCGGCTACCCCTGTCCACCGAATCAATGCTACTACGGGACCACTTTTTTTAGCCAACTCACTAGCGGAATTCGTCCCAACGAGTGGTGTTTTAAAATTGGCTGACGCGTTAACCGTTGCCCAAGTTCCTTTTGTGCTCAATGTGTTATCAGGCAACCGCCACGCTAAAGGATACTTAGACGATATTTTCCCACAGATCACCGCGTTTTTAGCCACCTATTTGGTTGATCAACGTCCCAAACCACGATTAGCAACTGAATAAGGTTATCAAATCATTTCGGCCCTCTTGGATACCATGCTGTGGTATTCTGGAGGGCGTTTTTATACTGCTGCGCAATCAACAATCGTCATTCGTCCACAAAACCGAGAAAGGAACCTCATCCGCCTACCTTTTCAACAATGACACCTCGATGTATGATAAGGACACTAAATCATTCTTTGGAGGAGAATAATAGTGAACCATTCCCGTGTTGAAGCATTTACCGATGCTGTTGTCGCCATTATCATGACCATTATGGTATTGGAGTTCAAAACCCCAACATCACCTGCATTTTCAGCAATTATCGCTGATGCGCCCTATTTATTTGCTTACATTGTCAGTTTTCTCTTCGTTGGCGTTGCTTGGTACAACCACCACTACATGTTCGCCATTGCGACCCACTTAACCAAGCGAGTTTATTGGGTCAATAACGCCTGGTTACTGGCGATGTCGTTCCTACCAGTCGCTACCGCTTGGGCCGGTGAGTATCTAAATGAACGAGGTCCCGAATACTTTTACCTCGGCGTTTTCTTCATCTGGAGCATCGCTTATTGGTGGTTAACTCGCGTACTGATTGCCGAACACCGTGGTACCTCGGTTGCTGAAAAATTAGCCGCCATGCCACCATACCGGTTTATGAACAGTTGGCAATTACCCACGTTTACGGCGATTTTAGCGGTGCTGGTCTACTTTTTCCCACCAGCCTGTCTGATTGCAACACTGGGTGAATTGGTCTATATGGCACTGCATACTAGCCCGGATAGTGATCAAGTTGTATAACAGCGTGCGGTGCGAATCGGTTAGAAGACAGTGTGAAAGCCGCATCAATTAAAAATCCACACTTTCTTCTACAATATAAAAAGCACTGCGAACACCCACTTTGGCGTGCTTGCAGTGCTTCTTTGCTGTGCAGTTATTGAATCTCATGTGGTTTCCCATAGTAGTCACCTTGCCGCAATGCAATCTCGTGGTCATCCAACAACGCTTCGTCTTCTGCGGTTTGAACCCCGGTCGCAACGTAGCGTAAATTGTAGTCTTGAACCTCAGTTTGCCAAGCTTGAAACCGGGTTTCTAATTCAGGATCGGTTTGAAGATCGCGGAAATCGGCCATGTGGAACTTCACTTCTTGGGCTAATGGCAATAACGTTGCCACATTGGCAATGTTGGTTTGGTTAAGCGAAACGCCATCCAAACTCAACTCGATGCCGTGTTCGGTATACGTTTTGAGTTGAGCGGTCAACTGGGCCATATCAACGTCATCAGTTAACGTTGTCGTGTCCAATTCAACGACAAATTTAACGGGTAACAATTCTGGCTGTAAGTTAAATAAGGTGGTTGCCATTGCCGGATTCAAAATCTGTTCTGGCGACAGGTTAAATGACACAAAGTTAACCTTCAACGCTAACTTCTGGGCTGTTAGCTTTAACAAAATCGCCTGAATCCCGACAATGATTTTACTATAATCAAGTGGTGCAACCCAATTACCCGCATCATATTCACGGATGATAAATTCATACCCGTACAATGAACCGGTAAAGTGGTCTAATTGTGCTTGAACAAAGTATCGATACATTTGCTTATCCCCCTAACAATTCATTGGTTAACGTCCTCAACGACATTACCAAACTTGTAGTCGACGTTTGCGTACAGTCACTCATCACCTTGAGTGGCTGTGGTGATCAACGCCGACTGACCGTGTGCGCCAGTACTCCTCCAATTGGCCACAAGGTACCTCTATTATTATACGTCAAAATGAATGATGACACACCCGTTGTGCGTCTCAAAATAGTGAACTTTTTTGTAAATTGTTAGAACGAAATCTTGTAAAAACAACTTTACACACTTATTTTAATAGTTAAATAATCAAAAATTACTCATTTTGTACTCACCAGCATTTTCCTCGCTTCAAATTGGCGACATCATTTGGAAGACTTAACGATTTGCCACGCCGTACTCACGCTAATCCCACACGCCATCGCAATCTGCCTGTAAGTCCGCCCCGTTGCACGCAATTCCAGAACTTGCTGCTGATCAATTCGATGTGCAAGTTGGGGCGCCTGTTCGGTAGCGTGATCCGCGGTCTGATTCGACGATTCAGTTACTAACGGCTGTGGCTCAGTCAAACGTAAGACTTGTTTAGCCCGAACGTCTCGTAATCTCCGAATCACCTCGTGGGTCGTGAGTGCATCCCAAAGCGCATCATGCGGCGTTGGATTGATCACGTTCAACAGACCAGCAACCCCGCTTAACGGTAAATCATAGTGATTATTTTGGCGGCCAACGTTACTTCGATTGATCACATCACTCATATATTGAGAGCCATCGAATACCTGCAGCGGTTGTTTCAAAACGGCTTGTTCGGCTGCATTGAAGGCATCATAGTGTACCGTGAATAAGTTGATCAGGTACTTTAAATCGTTCGCCTGATTCCAAAACACCAGTGGCAGGCCAGGCTGCAGCACGACCTCAATTACCGCTCGCAAAACATCGATAATGGCCGCTTCACGCCGATACTCAGCTAACGAGAGGCCCGTCTTTTGTAATCCAATCAGCGTTTGAGCAGCCGAAAAATGCGAATTATCCAAATACCGGTTGAGATAAGTCGTCGTTCGGTGCCCATCCGCAAACCCCAACGCACTAATTTGAAAAATACTCTGATTAACGCCATCAACCGTCACCTGCTGTAATAGTTGGTCGCTACCGGCTTGCTGTGTGCGGTAGTAGCTGCCAAACTCACAATCAACCACAATGTACCGTGCCGGAATTTCGGTCAACTGTTGGCAAGTCATGATTAACTGCGCTGGCATCGGTTGGTCGATTTTGGGCAGTGATGGATAACCTAATTCCATTAACCAATCGACATCCGTCAGTTCTGCTGGTTTGTGCCCAATTCGATTGATCTTACCGGTACCTAGAATCAATGGTTTAGTTTCAGAAAAGGCAATCTGGACCTGTTCCCGAGCGTTACACGTGATGCCGACCACTAAGTTCGTCACTTTCGCCATTACCGTCAGCTGACGGTCAGTCAGTTTTAACACCGGCCAGCCCACTAAATATAAGTAACGGCCATCATTTGGTGTTTGTCGTTCGATCAATGCAATTTGCATGCGTTCTTTGCCACTCCGTTCACTTGCGTTTTTGCACATTATCACAGATTAACTTCATATAACAAGCGAACATCTCGTTTGACTGAACGACTGAGTGGGTACACCAATTTGGACAAAAAAACCGGTGTTCAGAAACACACCAGTTCGCTTTTTTGTTAGCGATTACATTCATTGGGCTATTAAAAGGTCACCTTAAACCGATGGTACCTCCACCTGAGCAAGCTGCCATTCAGACTGATCAGCAATCGTTCGCCGTTGACTCACCCGCGCTAAATGCGCTTCAATGCTTCGATTCGTAGCTTTTCGCAATCCGCAACTTTGATGAAACGGCCGGTGCTTGACCTGCGACTGCCAGTACTGAATATCTTCAGCAATTCGCAACCGATCTTCGTCTCGATAATCGTGCTTCAGGTACCCTTCAACCGAAGTGAATGCCGCTGTATGCCACGCATTATCACCAATAAACTGACTTCGCGTTGGCACCCAATCGCCAGCCACTTCTCGAGAAACTTGAAAGATTCGTTGGACTTGCCCCACGCCATATGGTGGTAGGACATCATCCGCCATTCCCGGATGATCATATAGGTACGGTGCCAAGGGAATGACGATCAACGCCGTGGTTAAATGCCGTTGCCCCTTTGGATCAATGTTTAAGCCGAATTGTAAATCATCTGATAATCGGTAATTCAACAAACTCCCATCTGTCCGCTGAACCGTTACACACCAAAGATAGTCTGTCATACAACACGCCCCCTAATCTACTGATTGATAATCGTTTTGATTATCGACCATTTTATCATACAATTCCGGCTTTGGTTATTGAAAATAGGTTCTGGGGATCTTTTCATGGCATGGATGATCATTTTCAAAGTTTTACGATTACACTGTTTGCATAAAATCAATTGGTAATGAATCACTTAGAAGTAATTTTACCTAGATACACCAAACCCGTTTTGGTGAACTCAATATGTCACATGCCGGTTTAGATAACATGATTAAGTCGTTTTATACATTAGGGGTCGTTTCTCTATGATACAATTAATTGTCCATACAAATTTAAGAAGTGTTTTTAATATTCTGTCACAAAATGGAGTTGATCCCGTAATGAATTTTGAACAATTACGCTACGCTGAGGTTTTAGCACATCATAAGTCAATGCAAAAAGCTGCAGATGCATTACATATCAGTAAGTCAGGGTTAAGCATTGCCATTAGTCAGCTAGAATCAGAACTTGGTGTTCAACTATTTGATAAATCAGCCAATGGTACTAAATTGACAACGGAAGGCTGTCAGTTACTCTCGTCGATCTCGAATATTCTTCATTATAAAAATCAGCTTGAAAGTACCGCCTCAGTCGTAGCCGATTTTCGAAAAAATCAGTACGTCTCGATTCAATACATGAATAGTATTCCAAAAGCCGTCATTAACACTTTCGTTAAAGGTTACTTAAATCAGTATTCTCAGCTACAGCTTGATATCAGACGCCGAGCATTCAGTTCAATTGTTCAGCAGGTGACCGAACAAAAAATCGATGCCGGGTTCGTAGCACTCAACACCTTTTCCAATAATGCGATTGCTCATTTAAAATTTACACCGGTCAGTACAAGTAAGCTGGTTCTCAAATGTTCACCCGAAAATCCCCTCAATCATTTAGGGCGCCCAATGACTCTAGATGATCTAAAAGACCAAAAATTCAGCCTATTTAGCGATGAATTTGATAATCAATTATTTGGTCAGCTACAAGCTCAAAGTGGTCCACTATCGCTGGTAACACGAGTTGATGACACGTGGGCAATGGCACAGGTAGTTACTCAACTAAATACCGTTTGTTTTGGTTTGATTTCTGAAGATACGATGTCAAATACTGACGAATTTTCCGACTTAAACTGGATCGATATCAGTAGTATTATTGACGACGCTTTTGTTCTAGGTTGGCTGACTAATCCGGATCATGTTTTTCCAGAACAAGCGCGTCATTTAATCGATAGCCTTAATCACTAACAAAAAAAGAATGCCCTTGCTATGAGGCATTCTTTTTATTATAAAAGTAAATCATTTCGCTGCGGAGCTTGCAGCATCACCCTGCTTAACTTCAAGCAGCTTTCTAAGATAATCCATACCACGGACAGTGAAGAGGTTGCCAATCGTCATTGTCTTCAGTAAACCCGGCGTCAGATGAGCGGCAGCAACAGATTTTTCGGTGAATTCCAAGAAAATATCATCGGCATGCCCTGTTTTGATTTTTTCAGCAATTTGAGGATCGATCAGGGTTGCTCGGCCTAGCGCCACAATATCAACATCCTTCAAGGCATCATTCATCTTTGCAACCGTATTGATCCCACCAGCAATCATGAGTAAAGTTGGTGCTTTCACTTTAGCACCTAACAACTGGGCAAAATTCTGATCAGAATCAGTTGGTGTCTTGGTGTAATCTAAAGTTGATAAGTGGATATAGTCAAAGTCAAATAATTCAGTCAATTGTTCAACTAGTTGTTGTGACTCATGCCAGGTATAACCAATGTTTTCACCATGAATTTCGTCCGGACTGATTCGATAACCAACGATAAAGTCATCTGGGGCATACACTTTAACGACTTTGAAGACTTCTCGTGCAACTTCGATTGCAAAATTCATCCGGTTAGTTAAGTTTCCACCCCAGAAATCGGTCCGTTTATTGGAGTATGCGGAGAAAAACTCTTGAAGCAGATAATGATTGGCACCGTGAAGTTCGATCCCATCAAATCCACAATCAATGGCCCGCTTTGTGGCAGCGCCAAAATCATGAACGATATCCCACACTTCGTCTTCCGTTAATTCATGCAGTGGATAATCGATCCAAGGGAAGTCCATCTTTGTTGGTACATCGACCCGACCGCCTAATTCATAACGTTGTTTAGCTTCACGCCCAGAATGAACCAGTTGCAAAATTGCCTTATTACCATCTTTTTTAAGTTCATCAGCAACCCGTTTCAATCCAGGTTTGAAATCATCATTGTAGATAGCCAACTGTTGTCGATCAGTTGATGAAGAACGTGATGGTCCCCCATTTAGGCTAACACTCGTGTATTCTACGATAACCATGCCGGCCGATTTAGAACGTGCGCCGTAATAGTCAATCATATCTTGACTAACCTTTTCGTCCACACCACTACTGGACAGCATTGGTGATTGAGCAATTCGCGTATCAATCGTTGCACCATGTCTAAAAGTGACTGTATCGGTGAGTTTTTTCATATTCATAAGCCTCCATATATTTGATACTTCAAGTATATCTTTTCACATGTGCTGTGGGAATTTCGAAAAACTTGCCAGTGTGTTCAAATATACTCAACACTTAATTGGCATCTCTGAACTAACGATCGCGCTATCTTCGAAACAAACCGGCCAATTTTAGCAAACAACTTCTTTGCTGAATTTTGCTGCATAAAACAAAAAAGCCCGCTAACTTGAAGTTAGCAGACTTTCATTTAAGATACCCGATGCAATTCACTTAAGCGGGTGACGGGAATCGGACCCGCGACACAAGCTTGGGAAGCTTGGATTTTACCACTAAACTACACCCGCAATTAACAACAGAAATAATCTTATCATATAAACCGCACTTTGTCAGCCCTTTTTTGCATAAAAATGAGTTTTTTTCAGAAAAGATGGTTTCCGTTGCTGAAATGACTAGTTATATCTGAACTCGATGCGCGGTTTATTCAGCCTTAACCTTAGCGGGTTTTGCTGGTTGCGCATCGTCTTTCCGGACGATTGCCCGGTTGTTAAGTTCACCAACCAGAATTCGATCTTCTGGATCAAAACTAAGAATATGAATGAGTACTGAGTTTTCATAAACCTTCTCAATTTCGCCTTCGAAATCGTGCTCAAAGGAACCGAACTTTTTGCCCTTTACGTAATCGCCAATCTTGTGTTCTTCTGCCATTGGTTGTGTGTCCTCCACTTAACATGATGAGAAAGATAATACCAAATTCAACTTGAGAATACAAGGATTTTTAAGGGTTTTTAAAATTATTTTGTGTAATCGCTTACTTAAACTGGCTATCTCGGGTTTTAATCGCACTTTTTCAATTTTATTAGACACGGTTCTAGTTACTAGTTTCAAACATTGTCTAAAAAGTTAAATAATTTCTGTGTTCCACCAAAGCCAGTCGTCGCTAACCGATCGAACATGGTACACTTAATTTAAACCGGTAGCGACCAGCGCTGCCAACAACTGATTTCAAGGACGTGACTGTCATGTGGCTTCTCATTCACTTTATTAGTTTAATTCTATTAATTCCGTTCACGATCATTGGCCTGAGTCGCCATTCAGAAAAACGAATTGCCCAATTTTTGATTCTTAATCGATTAGTTTACCTCTCGCTACTCATTAGTGGTGTGGTCTTAGTGATCCGTACCTTCCAACACGCGCCAATGCTGGTCAGCTTTAAGGCCCTGCTCGAAGTGTTCGTGGTGATTTTAATTGAACTCACTTTTGGGCGTAAACAGGAGCGGTCCCTCTCAAAACGGTGGTTGACTGGTTTCATGATTTTAGTGCTCTTAACTGCCGCATTAGGGATTTGGTTAACGTTGCAATCAATCTAATTCACAGACAAATAAAGCGGGTATCAGACGTTCGCACTTGTGCGACGCTTGATACCCGCTTTATTTGTCTGTGAATTTTGATGTGTTGGTCTGCTCTATAGCTCAGCTTTTCCTCGCGCCTTCAACGCCAACGCCAAGGAACGATCCACCAAGACCGACTGTGCATCGACAATCGGCATATTCGTGATGGGTTCGCGTTCCTGAGCTAAGGAAAGTTCCGTACAGCCAAGGATCACAACATCCGCACCACTCTCATCAAACATCTGTTGGACAAGGCCGTGAAAGAGCTCACGATCAACGTGATCGTTATCCTTGATGTCATCATAAATTAAATGATTGGTTTTGGCTTGAACAGCCTTACTTGGCCGTAGAAATTCGTAGCCGGCCGCCATGATTTCTTCATCATAAATGTGGTCTTCAATCGTGCCCTGAGTGGCAACAATGCCCACCTTTTTGGCTGCTGGATACTTGGACTTGATCTCAGCCACAGCTTCTCTTGGCATGTGCAGAATCGGAATATCCGTCACCGCCGTCAACGCGTCGTAGAAGTAATGGGCTGTATTACACGGCAACGCGAAAAAATCGGGTCCTAACGCGCTTTGTTGCTTGAAGTCGGCCTGTAACACCGGTTCCGGGTTCGGCTGGCCGTGGTCCATAATATACGCTGTTCGGTCTGGCACCGTGGCGTGATTGACTAGAATGTAATTTAAATAGTCCTGATCCTGATGGGCTGGTGTGCGAAGGTTAAGCTGATGCACGTAACTTTCGGTTGCCATAGTCCCCATACCACCAATAATCGTAAAAAAGTGTTCCATCTCGCATCACCCTTTGTTTTCAGCGAAGTAACGGTCAAAGTTTTTCGTGTAGTTATGGTTCATCCATTTAATCAATGCCCAACGCTTAAGGTTCATATCCTCACTGTATTCGTAAGTCGTGCCGTAACGATGAGCCGCAATCAGCTTCAAAGCCCGTTCCTTATCGGCGTTTTCACGCGCATACTTCTTGAAGACCTTCACGGGAACCCCAAGCCAAAGTGCGTGCTTTGATTCATCTTGGTTGCCGTACACCGTTGGTTGATCGGCTAAATCTTGTTTGACGTAGTCTTTAACGACCCAGTCGGCCAAGTTATAGCCATTCAGCGTGACGAAGAAACTGCTCCGACCTTGACGAAGGTTGATTTCAAACAACTTGAACGTGTTGTCCCGTGAGTCGTATTTCATATCAAAGTTAGCATAACCTGTGAAGTCGATGGCTTCCAAGAACGTCTTGATCTGCTGGTAGATGGCCTCGTTATATTCCGGCAAGATGGCGACGTAGTTTCCGATAGCGGATGGTGCTGGATCTTCCAACAATGGGTGTCCCAGGCACATCATCTTCACGTGGTGGTGTTGGTCAACGTAGGCGTTCAACACCCGCATGTTGCTGTCATCACCAGGAATAAAGTCTTGGAGGATGAAGTCGCCGGTATACCCGTTAGCGTATGAGGCATCCAAGATTTTATCGAACTCAGCCCGTGATTGGATCCGGAAAGCCTTCTTTCGGCCTTCAAAGTGCACATCCAACCAAGCAACAGAATCAGCTGGCTTCAACGCAACCGGGTAATCAAACGGCTGATCAACCACCGTTTGGCTGTCGTGTTGGTCCTTTGAAATCGTCCGCGTTGCCGGGTATGGCAACCCGTATTGATCACAAATTTCGTAGAAGCGTTCCTTGTTGTTCAAATGCTTCAATAAATCATAATCAATGTACGGGCAAACAAAGACGTCTGATAACTCATCCTTGTGCTTCGCAATCAATTCTGCGTAACCATCACCACAACCAATCAAAATTACTGGTTCTTTGTGGTCGCGGTAACGCTCCTTGATTTTGCGCATGCTATCGATCCAAACGGGATCCTCACTGAACCCGTCGATCAATTCCAGATCGACGACCTTCGTGTAACGCGTTGGTGCCAGTTGAATCGAGGCAATTGCCTTAACGGGACGGTGATAGAGTTGGTACAGTGAACGTGCCATTCCGTAGACGTTAAAATCACTTCCCAATAAAATCGGGGTAAATTCTGGTGTTTGTTGCATGTTAAAGCTCCTTCACAGCATTTTTCGCAATCGTGACATCGGTTGGGTACGGCGTGTTGACACCATTTACCTTTTGGTAGGCGTCCTCACCCTTCCCGGCCAGCACCACGATGTCGTCTGGGGTACTCATGTTAATGGCCGTTTCAATGGCCGTTTGGCGATCCATCACAAACTGAACCGCAACCCGGTCGTGATCAATATGGGCGTCGATGGCGTCCGCAATCACTTTAGGGTCTTCATAACCGGGATCATCCGTCGTTAAAATAGCCACGTCAGCTTCTTCACTAAGCGCTTTACCAAAGCCTTCACGACGGCTAACACCCTTGTTACCAGTACTGCCGATCACAACAATCACTTTACCGGCGTGGGTCTGTTGGTGTAAGAATTGCAGCAATGCCTTTAAACTTGCATAGTTATGTGCATAATCGATGTAAATTGTACCGTGATCAGGACTCGTGACCATTTCCATCCGACCAGGGACGTGAACATCGACCAATGCTTGTTTGATTTCAGTTGACTGAGCCCCTGATAACGCCCCTGCCATAATGGCACTAACAGCGTTACTTTCGTTGTAGTCCCCTGGCACGTGCAGTTCGTAGGTTTCATCAAGCGCTAGTGCTTTAGCTTTATCGGATAAGGCCGTCACCGCAAAATCACTTTGGTGAAGGTCCTCATTCACGTTCTTAAACGTGACGTCAAGGTCGAGTGGCAGTGCCAACTCAGCCCCCTCACGTGCGTACAGGTAGATTTGTTCCGGCTCAGTCGTTGCCTTCGCCGTTTGGTAAACATCCAGTAATTGGGCAGTCTCGGCGTTAATGATGCACGTCCGGGAGTTCACCAGTAACTGTTCTTTACAATGCAGATAATCCGCAAAGGTTGGGTGTTCATTTTCACCAATGTGATCTGGTGTGATGTTTAAAAAGATTCCGACGTCAAAGGTCAGCCCGTACACCCGATTTTTTTTGTACGCCTGAGAGGAAACTTCCATCACGAGGTGAGTCATGCCATTGTCAACAGCTGCCCGCATATCGTGAAATAGGTCCAACGATTCTGGGGTGGTTAAATCTGACTTAAACTTATCCGCTGGTGCGTTGCCGACAATACGGTCAATCGTTGAAAATAACGCCACGTGATCGTCGGTATGTTGTTTTTCAATGTGATAAGTGAAGTACGACGAGGTTGTCTTCCCCTTAGTGCCCGTAAAGGCAATGATAAAGAGGTCGTTTTGCGGATAACCGTAAAAGGCCGCCCCCAACAACGCCATCGCCTTTTGAATATTAGTCACAATAATGCCAGTCAGGCCAGCGCCCGCTTCGTCATACGCGGTTTCAGCAACGTAGGCTGTTGCCCCCGCTGCCTTGGCACTCGCCAAATAAGCGGGTTTAAAATTACCTTTGCAAAAGAACAACGTGTCAGCGGTGACCTGTCGAGAATCGTAGGTCACGTGTTGGAACGTTTGCGTAGACGCTGGTTGCGTCGTTTGAATGAGTAATTGATGTTCGTTTAATAAAGTCAACGCTTGGGTCATATCAAGTGACATTGGCTTTGATTCATCTCCTAAATGCTGTTTCGTTAGGTCGCCGTTCATGACGACCCCAACAACAGTGCTTTCGTTAGCCCCAATAAGTGCTAACTCGATTGCGTTGCGTAGGCAAATCACCTACTTAGCGCACACTCCATTATTTCACGTTTGCTCGAAAAAAGAAACCGGCTTACGCCCGGCGACCGTAAATGGGTTGACGGGTGCAAGCCGGTTTCAATTAACTAGGCTCTAGTTAGCAACTGGAATCTTATCGATGTCCGTGCGACGAACCTTACTTACCGTATCCGCTGAAGTGTCTTCTGGAAAGTAAACTTGGTACCACAAGATAAAGGTGTAAATGGTAAAGATCTTTTGCATGCTAGACTTACCATTAATGTGTTCTTGTAAGATTTCAAGTAACGCATCCGTGTTAAAGAACTTCTTGGCAACGTCAGAGGTGAAGGCCTCTTCGATCCGAGTCCGGTACTTGTCTTCTTTGATCCAAGAAGCGATTGGTGATGGGAAACCTAACTTTTCCTTCTTAGCAACCCGTTCTGGGAGCTCAGAAAGTGCGGCCGTCCGCAGTGAAACCTTGGTTTCAGTCCCGCGAATCCGCGTCTTGATTGGCATCGTGGCTGCAAACTTAGCAACTTCTTTATCAACCAATGGCGTCCGAACTTCCAATGAGTTACACATACTCATCCGATCGGCCTTGTGCAAGATGTCGTAAGGTAACCAGGTGTTGATGTCAAAATACTGCATCTGAGTCATCTCATCCTTACCCTTAACATCATCAAAGATGTGCTTCGTGTAAGCCCCGGCATCCATGTTCAAGCTTGGATCCTTTAAGATTCGGTCACGATCATGGTAATCAAAGACGTAGTTGACCCGGTAGTAACGTTCGCTCAATGGTTGCGCCCCACGAACGAGGAACCGACGACCGTGGAACCGTGGTAGGTTAACCACAGCTGCGCCAAGCAACCGGCGAATGCCAGCTGGGACCCACTTTTGGTAGGTTTCAAATGGCTTGGCTTCAAGGTAGGTGTTGTAGCCACCGAAGAATTCATCGGCCCCTTCACCAGATAAGGCAACCTTCACGTGTTCGCGGGTCCCCTTTGAGAGGTAGTAAAGTTGCATAGCTGATGGGTTAGACAGTGGTTCGTCCATGTAGTACATGATGGTTGGTAGGATGTCAAAGTAATCGTCACCCGTCATGGTCAGAGGGGTGTTTTGTTGCTTGATTTCCTTGGCAAATTCGGTTGACCAGCTCAATTCACTGTATTTTGAATCATTAAACCCTAACGAGAATGATTGAATTGGCTTTAACTTGGCCGCTTCGTTCAAGACGTAGCTGGAATCGATCCCGCTTGACAGGAAACTCCCAACTTCAACATCGGCGATCATATGCGCGTCAACTGATTCGTCCACGATCTTGCGAATCTTCTTGGCGTCTTCTTCGATCGTTTGGTTTTCATCGATATGGTCGTAGTTGAACCGATAATATTCATGGGTCTCAGTTTGACCATTGTGGTGCAGGAAGTAGTGACCTGGCAATAACTTGAACACGTTTTTGAACATCGTATCCTTTGAAGGGATAAATTCAAAACTCAAGTGAATGGCCAACAGATCCTTGTTAAATTCTTTGTTGAACTTTGGGTGTTCCAAGAAGGCTTTAATTTCGGAAGCCCACAGGAACGTATCGCCGTCATCGTAGTAGTACAATGGCTTGATACCAAAGTGGTCACGGGCGCCAAAGACGTCACCGGTCTTTGAATCATAGATGACGAAAGCGTACATGCCCCGCAACTTTTGTAGCAGGTCAGCTCCCCAAGCATCGTAACCGTGAATCAGGACTTCTGAATCCACGTCAGTCCGGAATTCGTAACCGAGGTCTTGTAATTCCTTCCGAATATCTTGGTAGTTATAAATTTCACCGTTAAAGGTTAAAACTTTGGTTTGGTCTTGGTTATACATTGGTTGCTTACCGTGAGCAAGGTCAATAATTGACAACCGACGGAAGCCCATCGTAGCCTTGTCATCACTAAAGTAAGCCTCATCATCGGGTCCCCGGTGACGAATCCGGTTCGCCATTTTTACGATCGTATCACTTGGAACGCCTGATTGGTTAACATAACCAACGAATCCACACATGTTGATATCCCCTTTTTATCCTGCTATTTACGCTTACATTGTCGAAGGTCTCGGTGCGCCTTCTGTGATTACGGTGCGTGATCCTTGCCGACGACGCGTGGTCGATCGACCCGTAATCAAAAACATGCTTTATTTTAGCAAAAAATGGCGCACAATACTACTAAACATGTACTAGCATAACGTTTTCTTTAAGTGTCGCCAAATGAAAGCGCTACGATATTATTCAAACCCCAAATGCTGTATAATAAAAGTGAACACGAAATGGAGGGATGACAATGGATAATTTAATTTTCTTCAACCCCGGTGATTCAATTGGAAACTTCCACGATTACGATGAAGCTGTGAGAACAGCCCAGATCTATCGGGAAGCTAACCACGTGCAAGACGGCCACGTTCTGGTCGTTAAAGGCGTTGATAATAAAGCGTTCGACATCTTTTTAGCCGATAACGAAATCAGTCACCAAAATGAAAATGGTGATGATTCTAAGGCGTATCAGGTATCAAAAGAAGTTTAGTGTGTGAAATGAAGCATTTAGAGAACAAAGCGTAAGGGCCAATCAATAGCAAGTCGCCGTTCTCGGCTTTTGCTAATTGCCTCACGCGCAGTTCTCCACCTGTAAATTTCCAATCTCAAAAAACAGCCTCAAAACCGCACCCGGTTTTGAGGCTGTTTCACGTAAGGCAAATCAAACTGCTCACCATCCGCAGCCGTCACGCTTAAAAAATGATCTCGGTCATAACGCTGAAGCACAACTGGCACGCTAGCCGTCACCGATGTATGATCATTTGCTAGCGTAATCGTCGTTGCTGAAGCCTCACTAATTTGATAACCGATTTTAGCCAGAAATTGCTCAATTTCAGCAGCTCGATCATCAAGCGTTAACTCACGCACATCACTAATCAATACTCGCACGAAACATCCTCTCCTACTTTTATCTATCGTGCCGTTAGCACAAACTGTTGTGCAACAAACAGGTTGGCTTTAAAGCCAACTAAATCATCATAGGCCAACGCTTTTGTCGGCACGGACACGATTCAGACAGTTCGCGCAACGCCTGCAAAAAGCGTTTCTGTAACCGGCGATTTGCCAGTGGCAATGAGCGCGAAATCAGTTGATTGGCCTGATAATAACGTTGGATTTCGTGTCGCAACAACCGCGTCACCGTGTTGACCTGAGCAAAATCTTGTCGCTTTCGGGCGCCCAGTTCAACCTGCTCAATTCGAGATTGCCAGTGCTTGAAAATCCGTTGAATTTGTCCACGAACGTCTTCTAGGTGTGAAAAATCAAGCTGATGGTTGATCACGGTTTGCTAACGCCTGTTTACCCTTTTCGGTCAAGCCGTTAATAAAGTGACCAGCATCAATATACCCTGCGGCAATCAAGGGCTTTGGATCGCCACCAATCACGTTATCACAGTAATCCACAAAGTAACTTGGACTGGTCCCCGGTTCAACCTTACCCGTTGCAATCGCGTCTAAAATGTTGTAGTCCGTCGCTGTTAGTTCCATTGTTTGACACCTCCAAATTAATTATGTTGAGAATAAGTCGAATTGGGGGAATAATCAAGTCAAACGATTGTTATTGATCGTCCTGAAGACACAAAAAAGCTCACTAAACTTAATTAGCAAAGCTTTAATGAGTCATTGATTCGGTATGTTAATTATGCCCCGAGCAGGATTCGAAGTCACATAGCATTAGGATTGATATAACAGTATTTATAGAGTTACAAAGTGGTTTTGTGCCACTTTTGTGCCACAAAACCTAGGCGGGTTTACATATTCAGTATACGAAAAAAAGATTTAATATACAAAAAAAGGCCTCCCACTCCAATAAGGAATGAGAGGCCTTTCCGTGATGATCGTGTTCAACTGATTATACCAGATTGATGAGCTTGAGTGAGCTTTGATGAGTTCGAATGCTACTCAACAAACTTATTAATCAACTTACTACCTGAAATGTACTTACCATTCCCCAACAAAATCCGACTGGTATGGCCGTACTTGACCACCTTTTCAACATCAAACTGAGTACCTTTACTGTAACCGGCGCCTTTCTTAGTCAACGCCAAATCGCTATAACGGTATGTGCCGCCAACCGACTCAACCACTTTTACCTTGCTTCCGGGTGTGTAGTAAAGATTGTTGATGTACGCTTTGTTAGCCGTCACCCACAGACCATTAGTCAACTGGAACCGATGGCCAACTAACTGCTTGGTTTCTAATTTGGTACCCTTGGGGTAGCTCTTAGCGACGTTTTTACCGGTGCCAACGTCAGTAGCCGACTTGTATGCCTTGATCGTTTGAAGTGTGTACATCCACACGGCGCGCCAGTCGAAGTATTCCGGTTTAGCGGGCTTGGCTGTGGAAGCCCCAGTAATCGCTTTAGCGAACTGGGCATCACTGTACCCCATTCGACTAAAGTAAGTCTCTGGATCCGTATGGGAAGTCTCACCCCAGCGTCGTGCACACCATCGATGAGTCTTAATGCCAGTCGTACTGTCAGCATTTAGTGTTAGTGGCACGTTGTACTTCTTCGCCATATCTCGAACCAGTTCGGCCGTAGTCTGCACGATTCGCATAAACTTGGCGTGATCGTTGGTCTCTTCCATTTCAATTTGTACCGGTGCTAAAGCGTTGGCGGTCCCACCAGCTCCCCATGCTTGGTAGCCGGTTGCACCAACGCTATATACCACACCATCGCCAGCAATAAAATGCACGTAAGCTTCCGTATTCTTCCACTCACGTTTCTCGTATGACGCGTTGTTCTCTGCACTGGCACCGATATTAGCGGTGGAATGCACTACAATCATACGGCCAGTGGTCTTGTACTGTGACCCCTGACTACCACTCAGTGCGTAGGTAGTAATTAGCTTGTAGCTCATTTCTTATCCTCCTTAACGTTGAATCCTTTGAACCCGTCAAACAGTCCTGAAGTAAAGCCGCCGACTAGCAACCCCATCAAACCACCCGGGAGCCAATTGGTATCCTTGGTGACTGCAACAGAAACCACACCCGCCACCATGCCAATCCCCATTGAAATCCACGGCAGCCATTTGTTATCAACCTTCGTTTTTTTTACGGCCTGAGCCAAAACAAAGACGACCAGAATAGTGATCATTAATTCCCCGGTCGTTCCTAGGTTAAGCTGTTGGATATAATCCACGCTTAATCACCTCTCTTTAGTTTTTTAACTTCTTCCTTTAATCGTTTATTTTCCCGTTTTAATTGCTCAATCTCCTCTTTCTTAGTTGGCTGACCGGAATTAATCCGGGCTACCCACACAGGTACGTACCCTACCGCAATGGCGGAGATAGCTGAGAGAATCGCAGTAATGATCTTGTCATTGATGGCTATTCATCTCCTGTAAATGCATACGAAACGATGCGACAAACTACACCTCCTGCCAAAACTGATCCAGGGCTAATCAACAGCCCCATTTCCATGTCGTGAATTAAGAAGGCAATAAACGCCGCTGACCACACTAATGTCAATAACCCAATCATAATAGGCCGGGCGTAGAACCAATGAAAGTCCCATACCGAATACGTCAGTGTGAACGTCCCGATAACCGCAATGCCAAAAATAATTGCGGGGTCGTCCATCATACCGATCACCGTGTGACCGGGTGGTTTAATATCAAAGAAACCAGCTTGTACGATGAAGACCAATGCCACCGCGTAGGTTTCAATCGCCATCCAGAACCAGCCCTGATTCTTTTTGTAGTGCTCCAGAAATTGCTTCATTTAAAGCACCCTCCTTATTGAGCAACTGATTCGCTTGTGGAGGTCGACTCGCTTAACGAACTCGCCACTGAATCACTTGTAGAGGCTACCGGTGCGGTGCTGGTCGTTGCTTGAGTTGTTGGTGCTACATAATCATCGCCGGTGATAGTCTTGTAATCGTCAGCAGTAATCCCGTCTGGTAATCCCACAACTGTTGCTAACGTTTCCTTAGTGATTGTCTTCCAATCTTGATATGCCCATGTATAAATTTGAACCATTATGCTGTCCCCTTTGCTGATTGACTGAGTGCAAGTGCTGTAATTGATTGCTGTAACTGATTGATACTCGTTGCAGATACTGTTTGCTGTTGTGCTAAGGTAGTGGCTGAGTTAACCGCTTGCTGACTAGTTTCCAACACACTGGAATACTTGGTATTCAACTCATCAAGGGATAAGTCTGGCAAGTTACCCGGATTGAGCACCACATTTTTATCCTTATCATATCGGAATTTGTCTGAATGTTGAGAAAACTGGGTAATCCATGAATCTAGAATAAATACCTTGGTAAAACCGTCTGCCTCGGTATTCTGGTACGCCGTGATGAAACCATCTGTATCATAAGTGATATAAATAAACATATAATCTTCCTTTCTAAACTAATTCATCATAGGTGACATAGGCAAGTCCTCCTGTCGTACCCGTAGTTGCTATAATACTTGCAATCCCTTTTACAATAAGAAACGTTAAATCCGTTCCACTTTGGGCAGGATGAATAAGTGACCAAAGGTAGTTAGTGTCACCATATCCGAGATATGACACTGCTAAATTTTCCACCGACTTAATGATACTTCCAAGTTGAATGGTGACTGGGATATTATAATCAGAAGAAGTACCCGTGGTCAGCGCTATTGACCCAGATAAATATAGCTTGTGATTACTATCATCTATCTTGTACAGAATATTAGTATACGGGGCTAAAGTATATCCACTAGCAGGAGTGATATATTTATTATCTAGCTGACGCCAAGCGCTTGCTTCAATACTTTTTAAATCAGCCGCGGTTGCGACATCGACACCTCCTGACTTTAATCCGGCCGTGAAGTTTGTGGCTTTAGTAGAGTCAACCATGTTAGCCGTAGCGGTGCTAACGGCGGTTGTAACATCTGCGGTTGTGGCAACATCTACCCCACCTTTTTGAAGCCCAGCAGTAAAATTAGATAACTTAGTAGTATCGGCAAGCGTTGATGGTAAACTGCTTGCTAGTAGTAACGGATTATTGTTGACTGTTGGTACGGTGTCGAAATTGTTTGCTCCAGATAGGTGAGCAACTTTGGAATCGTCGGATAAAAATACCCACGGTAACGCATGAGTGAACCCTGTTAATCCACCATTTGGGTTTACAGACCTAACCGCTATTCCGGACTTATTTTCTAATGAATATGCTATCTGAATTTCTTCAAAGTGGTTCCAATCATATTGTATTTTATTTTCCAGCATTATAAGCGCTTTAAAAGGATTGTTAGGAGCGCTTCCAGAAACATAATATAATCCGGGTTTAACCAAAGTATCTACATCTGTATTGATTGGCTGAGAATTTTTTCCTGCTGCAGAATCTAGCACTGCCGGAGTAAAAGAAACTCCATTTACTTGAATTGTACCATTATGATTATCATGGACAACCTTGCTATCATCAGCAGGTGTGTAACTAATTTTGTCTTGTTTAGCGTTAACTTCTTCGATACCCGCTACATCACTGGCCGGTTTACGCATATCAGACACATTTACTTTATTGTCCACATCCGCCGCGGTAGCCACGTTAACGCCTTTTACGGTGGCTTTCTGGAAGTCATTGGCACCCGTGAACTTGTTGTCTACGCCGGTGCGAGCGATGTCTTTTGGCAAGTTTTGCATAGCCTTGGCAACTGCGCTATCCACGTACTCAATCGAAGCCGTACCGGTCACATCGATCGCAACGGTGACGTTAGCTTTCTGCCCAACCACGACATAAATCGTAATCGTGAATTTGTAAAATACGTTGTCAGCAAAATCCGGGATATAATCCGCCTCATCTGCTGTGGTTAGGGCGTACAGGGTTTCTTTGTCGCTACCCTCTTCTTTTGCAAATAAGCCAATCGTATTTAACGTATATCCTTCATCGATTGAAGCACCTTCGTTTTTGTTTTGGAAGGTGACTTGCGTACCAGTAATACCTGTACTGCCGTCGGGGTCATCAACTTGTGCCACAATCTGTGCCACTTGCGTCTCATCTGGCAATGAAGTCAGAGCGACTAACTCGGCATCAGTCTTGCCGCTTAAGTCTGTTTTACTCCCAACTGCACGTGTAATGGAAAATTTAGCACTGCCGTTAGCAGCCCGAGTTGCCAAAGCCTGACCAGCAGTCGTGAGTAATGTATCGTTATATTTTGACACTTGCTATACCTCCTTTGGTCTCACGGTTGTCTCACTGAACAACTGCGTGACCGAGTTTAATTTCATTGGCAACTCCGATCTCGCCTCTGAATTGATATTAATTTGATATGCCATGTTAACCGGTAAATACACATTTAACAGATACTTGAGCCAATCTAACTGGCTATCTGTGATGTCATCTCTTTCGCTGAACGTCGAAATAACTTGTTCCTGAACGTCTCGCTGGACATTTGCGGGAATATTGAATGACTTGATTAAGCTTTGAAAGTACTTAAAAGTAATGGGTCTCGGTGGCAACAACCTCAGCAGAATGTCGTACCGTCGAGTTTCCAACGACTTACTGTAATCGGTTGGAATCTTGAGCATATCTTCATAGATTGCTAGTCCTTGGGAATCTGCCTGCATGACGAAATGATTCATCAGCCAACGCTGAATCAGATTATCGAACTCGTCGAACGAATGTTGTTCTGAGTTAAGCAATGCTTCCATCTCACGTACGTCAGCATAATAATCTGGCATAAAATCCTTAAGCATCAAGCGTCACCTCACCAACAATCGGTAATTGTGATACCTCGTTTGTAAAACGCATTTAAACGTCTCCGTCCACATTGTTGAGCTTAGGCAATGTTGCGTTAACAACACCTGGTACCGCCATAATCTTGCTCAACAACTGCGAGCAGTAAATTGTTAGCGAGTATCCTCGACCAGTCACGTTATTGACTTGATTCCAAACTCGACGTTGTTCGTTGAAGTAATCTTCAATTGCAGCGTTAATCTTGTCTTTCACGGCTAAAATTGTCATATCTGATTGGACTGTTACATGCGTAGCAATGTTCACCAACAATTTCTCTGGTGCCACAACAGTGACCACATGGTCAATCGGTGCCAGGCCATATCCAGAGCCTTGTGGGCTAGGGTCGACAGCTTCTTGTACCTGCTCAATCAGCTCACTGCTAGCAGGCTGATAGTCGTTATTCAGGATAACTAGTTTGACCGTGCCCCCACCTTGCCATGATGGATAAATCTGACCAGCTCCTACCGTTTCAATACGGCTAAGCATGTCTTGGTAATCAGCGATGTTGCCACCATAGGCGATATAAGAATCGCTAGACATGATACGTGCTCGCAAGTGCTCATCATCTTCGCTATCACGTGCCGGCACTGATATTTCAGTAATTTCAGCCCAACTCAGACTATCATTCGGTGTAACCGGCAGAATTTGACCGATGTATCGATTCGGGCCAGTCCCAGATAATTCGGCACGTAATAGCCCAGTCCCATTACCATTGACTTCCGCAACTGTATAGAAAAACGGGTCGTCGCCAATGCTGGCAAAACGATCCGTTACTTCAACGTTATTAATCGGTTTGTTATCAGAATCTAAAAATTTAGCCGTTACTTTCGAAAAGGTTGCTGGCTGTCTTGTTGTGCCTTTTGATTCCGCATGCCAATCCAGAAATTCTCCTTCGGCTGTTTGTGGAAACGTCTGACGCAACGAGTTAGCTTGATTTAATGACTGAATAGCCAGTTGCATTGCAGCGGGTGCCAACGCATCGTAGATGATGGAACCTTCACGTTTATCCACATTATCGGGTACCTGGTTAAGCATCTCATCTAGCCAATAATCGAAATCTTGAGCTTCAATTTGTGCGATTAATTCAGTTGGATTCACTTGATTGCCACCTCACTTTCTACGGGAAGGTCTCCATAGATGGTTGTGACGGTCCCAGTTACAGTGAGTGCAGTTGGCCCCGTCTGTTGAATATCATCCACAACGACATCCGTCACCCGTTCATCTGCAAACAACGCTTCTTCGAGCATCCGTTGTACTTCTACTTTCGCATATTCGAAGTCTTTGCCGAACAACTCACTGAAGTCATTGCCATACTGTTCATCGTAAATTGGGTAGGTAAAACGATCAGTCTTTAGAATCTTATCAACGACTTGAACCATCGCTTCTCGACCGTCCGTCATCTCTAAAATTCGGCCGTTCTTAACGTGGTAAGTGAGTGTGGGGAGAGTTTCCTCTTCCAGTTCACTAGCCACTGTATCAACGACTTCTAGACCATCTACCCCTGTTTCGTCATCCATCTACGTCACCTTCTTCCGCTGTTTTTTCAAATACATAGTACTGTTGGCCACCATCCATGCGGATCATGGCCACCCCGTCACCAATTTCTAGTGAGTCGTCCACAATGACTTCTTCATCTTTGCGGGTCACTTCGCTGTCACTTTTCCAATCCTTATAGGTAACTTTCTCTTTATGCTTGGTTACATATCGTCCTAAAATTAAGAACGCATCGGTCAACGTCATCTGGTTGGAAATCTGAATTTTAAGCGGCGAGGTTGAAACGACCGTCCCGAAAACGATATCCGCATAGTCCGAATTGTTCCCACCGCGAGCTTTCATCATGCCAAGCATTCGTTCTCCAGCCATAATCAGAACCTCGCCTTCATTTCTAATTCAGCGGTATCAGTGGTAGCCGTAAAGGTATGAGTCGCTTTCGTGATCAACGTGTATCGAGTACCAATACCAATGTCGTTTAAACTCTTAATCTTCACCGGCCAATAATTACCGGGCACCATATTCAATGAAGCGAATGTGGTCAGCTTAAGCGTATGGGCTTGTTTGCCTTTCGACTTCAAAATACTCTGCGCCTTATCCTTCATCTGAGCGGCGTTCGCTTTATCCTTGGCCTTTTCGACTGATTGGAGTCGGCCCCAGCGTTCCACCGAATTCGAACTAGCAGTGACTGTTGTCAACTTGGTAGCCTTGGGATCAGTTGAACCGGCGTAGTCCTTTTTGCTTTTAGTCTTAGCCGTTGCGCTGGTGGTCTGCTTCTTGGTCTTATCTGTTCGTACCACCCGCACCGTATTGACCACGTCGTCAATCGAACGGGTATACGAAAATGCTTGGAGACTAGATTTGTCGCCGATGTAATACCCCATCTTTTTGAACGGTGACTGCCGCAACTCGATAGTGCCGTAGTTATCAAATAGGAAGTATTTATGACCCGTAGCCGACTGAGTGGACTTAAAACTGTCCTTGAGCATATCGAAATAACTCTTAGAGTCACACACCTCAGCTTTGAGCTTGTGTGTCGAGTTGTTGACCACCTTGCCTTTAACTCCGGCCAGCTTGCAAACCTGTAAGAAGCGCTGTGCAATGGTCCCGACTTGCCAAACCAAGCTATCTTGGTTTTTGAAATACCGTAAGCTATCGTAGGCAGTGACTGAAAAGACCTCTGACTGATCGTAGTCGAACTTGAAAATCTTACCCTTGAATACCGGTTTGTCGTCCCACTTAAATGAAACGATGTCGCCGTTCTTCGGCGTGAATCCTTCATCAACTTCCACAAGCTTAAAGGTCAGCTCACCACAAGCAAAATCAATATCAGTCGTCCATTTAATCTCAGATTCAAGAATAGGCCGCACGTCCCAGATAGTCTTCTCACCCGGCGTCTGTATCGTAAACAGAGTAACTGTCATCGCTACACCGCCTTTACTGCGGAAGCCGATACCCAACCCCGAGCACCACCATTTAAAGTAGTGACGTGGTACGGATATTTTGCACCCTTGGCAACCAGCGAGATTTTTCGAGTCGCATTGCGTTCCGTTAAACCAGCACCATTACCAGCTGAGTCACGGTGTAGTACACCATTCACAACTACCTTAGAACCTCGACTGATTTTCTTAGGTGGTGCTGCACGTTGCTTACCTTTTTTGGCAGTCTTCTTTTTCTTCGAAGCCTTAACCTTAATCGCTTTGTGGGGCTTGTACTCAGTTAACTTAAAGGTGTATTGATACTCCTCTGCGAAGCCTTCACTCATGCCGTACTTAAATTCTGACATGACACCTTTGAAATTAATCTTCGTACCCGATACCACAAGGCGTGCTTGTTTACGGGACTTATAGATTTTCTCAAGTTTATCCAGATACGTTTGCGCCTTTTTATAGGGCTTGTCCGTACTCAAATAATGTACATCTTCAGTCTCGACCGGTAAAATACCGTCAATTTGAATCGAAACTAGCTTCTCGTCACCGATTAAATTCAACTCACCTAGTTTAATCACTTTCACAGTCGAATCATCTCTGGTGTAATCCAAGCTAATTTCTTTGGGATTAACCGGCAACTCAAACGTTTTATTCTTACTATCAGTTAGGTAAAACCGCATATCTGTTGGCATGATTAACCCCTCCTTTCATTGACGCTCATTAGGTAATCTTCAAATTGTTGTACCAAAGACTCAATATCCATATCGGTATTGCCAGTGCTGTTCACTTGAATGGCACCCGGTGCAATTGTGATTGATCTATTATTTGCACTCTGACTATTCGTTGTGGAAGTCGTAGATCCATAAGGCGTCACACTACCAGTGAATGGTGTATTAGTAGGCGTTGATAAATTTCCGCTAGTAGCTAGCTGACCATTCACAGCAAGTGGCGAGCCGTTTAATCCACGCATAGCACCAACCACATTACCAACAGCGGTATAGGCTCGATTAAATCCATCTGCCAGTAAATCACCAGGGTTCATTCCCATCATATTTGCACCGTTAATTGCTGCGTGTGCCATTGCAGTACCAGTACTAGCAATCGAACTAACCGTACTACTCATGCCGTTAACTAAACCTTGCCCCATGTAACCACCAATCTCAGCAAACACACGCGATGGTGAATGAACTTTAGCTGCTGCACGAGCAGCACTAGCCGCTGCATTGGCTAAGGCACTAGCAGCCGCTTGAACCGCCCCAATTTGCGAACGTAAACCAGCTGCCAGTCCAGCACCAATCATGACACCAGCCGAACGAGCGGCACCAACACCACTCTTCATTCCGTTAGTAGCCGCATTAGCCAAGGCATGACCAGCAGCACTAGCACTACCGACACCACCTCTTAATGCTGAAATGAACCCTTGAACTGCCGATTGTGCTGCTGACTTAAGACTATTCAGTCCCGCTTTTACAACACTGACCGCAGCAACCATACTAGTTAAACTAGCAGCTGCACTTGCGGCACTAGAAGCAATCGAACCTACTTGACTAGCTACCATTGCCGTAGCTGCTGCCAACATCATCATACCAGCAGCTGCAATCATCGCTGAAGTGCCAATCATTGTTAATCCCATAGCTGCCATCATTGCCGTCATGGAAACCATCATCAAACCAGCCATTGCCATCATAGCTCCGACCATGACCATCATCAGTCCGACCATCGCTAACATACCGCCAACCATAACCATCATTAACCCGACCATCGCCATCATGCCACCAGTCATCACTAAGATAAGTCCGACAAACGCCATCATTGCGCCCATCATCACCATCATTAGTCCAACCATTGCCATCATAGCTCCGACCATAACCATGAGTAATCCAGTGAAAGCTAGCATCGCACCGGTAAACACTAACATCAATCCGACAAAGGCTAACATTGACGCCATCATCACCATTGCCATTGCTGCCGCAAATACAAAAGCACCCACAGCCGCAATCAATAATCCAGCAGCCAATACGACTAGACTTACGCCTAAAAGAATAATTCCGACCGCCGCAACAATGGATAATACGCCAAACAGTGCTAGAGCAACACCTAATACCATGATATTAAGCGCAGCTTGTAGTCCATACGTTGCAATGATTGGTAACTGAGTAGCTAAAATTGCCATCCCGGCAGCGGCAACGAATACCGCTAATCCAATCACCAATAAAGCTGCACCAAATACTAACAATCCAACCGAACCAGTTAACAGTGCCGGTCCTAGTAACGCGACCACAGCTGCAAGAGCGGCAACGGCAACAATCATGCCGAAAAATACTGCAATTGCTGCGCCTCCAGAACTAGCTAATTGTGTAGATGCACTTGCCATCATATAGAAACCAGCACCAGCTAACGCAATTGCTCCGCCAACCATCAGTAGCGCTGCTCCCAGTTTTAGAAACCCTAAAGCTGATTTACCTGCCGCAGCGCCATCTGGAACTGGAATTTTAGCTTTACCGACATTTCCTAGTCCACTAAATGCACCGGTAATACCACTGATAATGGCGCCAATGCCTTTAGCCGCTTTAAACACGGTTAAGGCAATTGCCAGAGCAGTTAATGCTTTAGCAATTCCATTTAATTGACCAGGACTAAGTGTGCCTATCAACTTTAAACCACCAACAATTGCACCAAGCGCAAGTCCAGAAGTGCCAGCTTTTAAAGCTGCAAAAGCTAACCCAAGATTTTTTAAAGCGCTAGGATCCATTTTGCTGATATTCTTCATAGCATCACCAATTAACTTAACAGCACTGGTGATACCACTCACGACACTTTTAGCAATCGGCGTAACCGCTGCTGCTAATTTATTGCCGTTAATATTTCCAAACGAGTTAGATAATTTACTAATGGCATTGATTCCGACTTTGCTAACTGCATCAAAGGCCGGCTGTAGCTTATTAGCTAATCCTTCACGAGCACCGTCAATAGCCTGTCCCATCGTCTTAAATTGGGTTGCCATTTTACTGAAGTTAGCGTTGGTACCAGTTTTCGCAATTGCATTAAAGAAGTCTTGCGTCTTAATTTTACCCGCCTGAACGTCCTTAACTAATTGACCTGTCGATTTACCCATTGTTTTAGCAACGGCTGCCATCCCAGCAGGTGTTTGTTCAAGCATCAGTTTAAAGTCAGCCCACTGAATCTTGGGCTTGGCTGCTGCTTGAGTGGCCTGTTGACTAAGTGTTTTCATAGCTTGTGCTGGATCACTTGACGCGGCTGCTAATCCACCAAAGCCTTTAACTAATGCCCCAGTACCCTTGGTCCCAACTGCTGCCAATTGACTGTATGTGGATGCCATATCTGACGCACTGTAAATTGTCTTTTGCGCAAACTTCTGTAAATCACCACGGGTTGAGGCAATTTGTGCTGGTGACTTTCCTAGCATTTCCATATTGCCATTAAAAGTCTGCCAAGCCCGACTAGACTCGTCTAATTCATTGTACATACCACGTAGGCCAGTACCAATCATCCCAATCCCTTTGGTAATACCAGTACCGATAATGGTCCCACCTAACACTGACTTAAACATATTTCCGCCACTAGCAGCACTTCCTGACAACTTACTCATTGCTGAAGCGCCACCTGACAATCCGGATTTAAGCTTGTTCAAAGCACCACTAAAAGCATCGTTGATTCGAATTGTTGCACTAATTGTTCCTGCCATATATACCCTCCTTTCTAGCAAAAAAAAGCCAGAGGCCTAATGGCGATGGCCCTTAGCTCTGGCTTTTCTTTCTGCATCTTTTTGTTGTTTCTTTTCTGCTGCAAGTCGATTGTCGATTCCAGCAATTACGAGGGCTTTTTCACGCATCGATAGTTTCAACCAATCAGAGGGTAACCATCCAAATTCATGCATTGTGTAATGATAATATTGGAATTCCGCTCCCTGACCGGCTTTGATTAGTTTTTTACCGTTTTAACATCTTCATCTACTGATTCCGTGATTCCCGCAAAATCAGTTAAAGCTCTAGTGATGATGTTAAACTCAGACACCTTGAGCATTGCTCGCAGTGTCTGTGCTTCATCACCCATCGTGCCATATGCCTTTTGTAATTCAGCATTTTGTAAATCTGGTTGAACTACTGATTTCGCAATAAGCAAGTCAGCGTAAAGAGATTGGTTTACTTGCGGTTCGAGTTGCCCCGTCTTTGGATTTTTAATCCGTGAAGTTGCTTTCTTTTGAAGCGCTTCGTTCTCTTCATTTGTCACTTCCTGAACAATAAATGGTGCCGAAAAACGGTCTAGTTTGATCTCTTTTTTGTCTTTCTCTTTCTTAACGATAAAATCTTGAATTGAAACTTGTTTCTTTTCTTCAGCCATGAAATAGCCCTCCTAATTGTTATTCTTCGAACCCTGTAAATGGTTCGACTAACTCGACGCCTTCGAAAGTAAAATCTGATTCAAATTGCATGACATCATCATCCGCTTCAAAATCAGCAAATGGTACATCGTCTAAGTTAACATCCGTGAAATGTAGCGTTTGCTTGCCTGCACGAGATGTTGGGTCTTCAATCGTCATAGTAATTTCAAAGTACAAATCTTTGCCACCTTGAATATATGGTAAGGCGTACTTAACCCAATTAGAGCTAATTACATAACCACCAAGTGTCCCCGTACCTTCTACAGAGGTGACCTTCTTATGTTTCCAACGTGAACCTAGAGTTTGTACATCTTCTTTATTCTTTTCGAGTTTAGCAGCGAACTGATTACACTCAATCATCGGCCAAACCTTACCATTCATCGTCACAAAGACTTTAGCGTCCTTAGTTGAAATAGTGTCACGGCCATTCAAGAATTGACCGACTGTTGATACTGATTCGTTATCCATTAATCAATCGCTCCTTTCTAGTTGACGTAAATCGTCATGTAAAGTTTCTCCATAGCGTCCACAGGTGTGATGGCTAAATTGACCAGGATTGCATCTCGTGCTTCACCAGGGTCAACAGTAATATCAACTGGATCAAAGTTCTGAATTGCTCCAGCTGTTTCTAATGACCGCAAGTAAGCCACCCGGTTAGCCTTGAATAAGTCACGACCAGTTGCGTTGTTGTCAACTTTGCCAATGAATTGACTGTGGAAGATTTCGCTAGTATCCATTGCAATACCGTCCATCGTCCGCAAAGTACGGTTCTTATGGAACTCATCTTGCTTTTCTTTGGTAAAGGTAATTAAAGAATTAATATCCTGTTCAACAACCACCGTGCCGTCACGACGTTGAGTGAATACCACATGACCCGCTTGCAATTCACGAATGATTTGTTCATTACCGAATTTCGGATAAATTCCAATTGCATCAGGGTATTCAGCGTAGGTCAGTGATTCGTCCAATTTAGCTGCTGAAGATGCACCAGCAAACCAACCAGCCGCTTCACTGTTAGTGAGTGTAGTGCCATCGTTTAAGACAACACCATTAGTTACGACTGAAACACCTTCGTAATCGTACTTTGAAGCGCCTTCCAGTAATGGCACAACTGCCCGAATCTTATAACCATCATTTTCACGAAGTCGCTTAGTTGCCGTTGCTACTAATTCATGGATATCGTTATCAGCTTCATATCCGGCTGTGGTAACGACTTGGAATGCTTCAGTATCAAGCGCTTCATTGAGTAAATCGGTCATTTCAGCCGCTTCAGTTGTCCCACCAGCTAATGGATATGTGGTTGATGCTGCTAGTGCTACCAGCTTATCCTCACCAGCAGTTGCGGAGAAATCAGCACCACCATCAGCTGCCGTAACAGTCCCGACTGGTTCGGTACCATCACCAGTGAACGCTACATCCACATAAGCATTGCTTTCCAATCCAGAAGCCGTAATTGTTCGTACAGTTTGTTGATCCACAATTTTAGTACCGTACAAAGTTGTCACCGTAATCCGGGTTTCATCGTCTGGATCCTTTTCAATTGAAATGGTGACTTTATTGCCTTGCGTACCAGCATACTTTGCCGTGAAGTTCCAAGGTAAAGCAACATCTTCTACCTTAGCCTTTTCACCGTCATTGTTATTCAGATAAAGAACGGTTAAAGCGCCTTTCAAGGTTTCCTTTAGTGCTCGCAACTTAGGGTCATCTAAAGTCGTCCCTAATGCAGCTAAGAAATCACTTTCGCTGTCTAGTTCAGTAACACCTTTTGCACCCCAGTTTAATTCAGCCGCACCAACTAAAAGGGTTCGGCCTAAAGATGTATCTGGTTTAGGGTTAGGCACACTCTTGGTGTTGATATAAGCACCAGGGCGCACCTTGTTTTGTGCTGTCCATGTTCCACCAGCCATTAGCGGATACCTCCTTTAAATTCTTTAATGATTTGTTCTGCTTCAGCCTTGGTATAAAGCTTTTCTGGATCCAATCGAATTGATAGCATATCTCGTTCAATTGGCTTGAATCCCTTACTAGTCACCAAGGCGGTCTTACTAAATTTATTTTCGTTTGCCATAGTGCACTTCCTCACTGTTCATTTTTGCTGATATATCAATAGTTTCTTGCTTAGGTGTGTTGTCCTTTGGATAAGCCCGAATTACTACATCAAAAGTCCCGGTTAACGCGCCATCCACAACCTGAAACTCACGGTTTCGGATAGTTGCAAATTCTGGTAACACCGTAAAATTATCCAATAGTAAATCTTGCATCCGTTCCATATCAGCTTTTGGCTTATCCAGTGTTGGAAAGTAAACCAGTTGGTAGCTGTATGTTCGTTTCTGACGTTCAAACAGTTCTGGTGTCGCACCAGTACCAATTGACGATACGAAAAAAGAAGGCTCTTTAAAGCCTCCTTTCTGGTCTTCCTTATAGATTGGTAAATCGGGGAATAGCGATTGTAGCACTGCCCCAATTTGGTCAATGATATTCAATCTAGCATCCCCTCCAATACCTTGGTTAATCCTGGTGTGATAAGACTAGGCATCATGGCCGATATTTCAGCGATTGAATCTCGTAAGAAGAATTGACCAGGTACCCAACCGCCGCCGCCACGAGTACGGTGTCCATTTTCCACAAACGGCGCATACTCAACGTTATTGTAAAGTTCAATTGCCATCACACCCGCATTAGCCACGTTCCAGCCGCGCCGTAAGTTACCGGTGTCAACCGGCGTACGTCCCTTAACTGTACGCTGAGCTTGCACTCCAACTCGTTTGAGAGAGGTTTGCAACTCTGCTTTCAACTGAGCCGGATTCGCCTTAGCTTCAACCCGTTTAGCCCACGCTTGAAATTCCGCGTCATCAACTTCAAAGAAAGCTCCCATTAGGATTCCTCCTTTGCCTTTTCGTCTCTGATCATGGCAACTTCTTGGTGAGTTACGTACCCGGTATAGGCTCGGCCTGTCTGCTTATACTTAATGGTTTGACCATTGATATCAGTCACATAAACATCACAACCAGCGGGCATTTTCAGCCCGGTACGGATATACATCACCACATCATATTGGTCAGTTCCAAACTGCTTCTGGTCGGACGCTTTAAGTGATTTTAGCGATACCTTAGCCGGTTCATCATCAGCAATCACCACATCGACTGTATCGGTAAAAGCACCAGTCTTAACCTCTTTAACACCAACGATTTTTACACGATCATGCCACAGTCTAGGGAGCGCAGCGGCCATCGCCCCGTAAGGAATGTTCATCGTAACACCACCCGAAAACCATTGAGCTGACTTACATAGTCATCAGTCACTGAGTTCACCGTTTGCAGTGTCGCAAAGACCTCACCCGGCGTCTTAAATGACACCGAGGTATCACCCTCACTGATTGAGCTAATCGTGCCGCCACCTTGATCATTCGGTGCCAACAATTCATGCGTAAACATCAACTGATAGCACATGCTTAGGATCGTGGTATCGAGTTGTTCCGGTAAATCGACAACATCGATGTGGGTGTAGTTACTCACATCGTTCACCGTTTTATCGAGTGCAAACTCAACTGTGGAGTCATAAGCACTATTTTCTAAGTTGTTTGGCACTAGCATTTTAAGCTTCTCCAGTAACGTGTCTCTCCGTGGGTGCTTAACCATTTAGATCACCTCACTAAGCTGTGGGCACTAAAGCTAATAGATCAGCCTTAAGCGTCTTTCCGGTATGGTCAATACTGTGGGCGTCTAACCAAGCCGTGATTTCGTCAATCGTGTTTGAATCGGTTGGCTTAGTATCACCAGCTGGATCAAATGCTGGCGTAGTTGGTTCGGTTTCCGGTGCCGCCACAGTGACGGCCGGGAAGCCGAATTGCGCTGACTTAGTACCAGCCGAATCGACTAACTCACCTTTAAAAGTACCAGCCGGGTACTCTTTAGGTTCCAAGTCGACATGAACCTTCGCACTATCACCAGTACCAACTTGCTTCCCATCTTGATAGACATTCAACGTATACGTTTCTGCCATGATTTATCCTCCAATCCTAATATAATGCGCTAAAGTCGGCTCCGCCCTCACTGGCTTCTACCTTAATCGTGGTGGGAGCCGCTAAGCTTTTGGGTCTTCCGTACCATCTCCGGCTGGTGCTTCACCAGCTGTTAACTTCGCAAAGGCTTCGTCCTTAACAATCATCAAACCAATATCCATAGTTGCACGTAAGGCCATCATATCTTGTTCGAACAAGTTAACTGGCTTACCATCAGCAGCTTGAACCGTTTCAAGGGTGGCATCCGTACTGATTTGGTATTGCAAGTTGCCCGGAATACCATAGTACAAGTAATCAAAGTCACCAGCGTAAAGGTCGCCCTTCTTAATCTGGTCCGACTTCAAATTAACGAATGGTAAACCATCAATCGTATTGCCTGCACGGTCATATAGCCGTTCAGTCGTACCATTTTCAACCTTGGTGGCATTCCGCAAAGCAGTATTGTTTTGTGCCTTGTTGATCCATGCGTTAGCTTCATAGTCGTTATCTAGCAAGGCATCTTCCACAGCTAAAATGTTGTCGTAAGTGATTGGGCCAGTAACAGCTGTCCCCGCCGTGGCAACAGAACCATCAATCGAATACTTGAATGGGTTATCGATATTGGTAATTCCGGCTTCATCAAACTTCTTGTAGAACGCTTCCGCAATTCGGGGCTTCATTTCGTTGAAGAACGTGCTTTGCTTGTAGTTCAGGTATTCACGGGTAACTGGTAAGATCACACCCAACTTGTGAGCACGAATAGTAACTGGTACGTATTCAGCCTTACTGGTTTGAATACGATTACCTTCATCTACCCAGTAAGCACCGGGACCCTTAGCGAACACGTCGAAGGTCTTTTCCAGATCTCCACCCATGTCGATGTACTTGCCTAATTGCATTACCTTTGAGTTTTGCAACACTTCTTTTAAAATTAATGATTCATACTTTGCGGGGATGCTACCGTCTTGGGCCTCCCGCATCATCACGTTGTCAGGCGTGAACGTTTCTCGTTGTAAAGCCATAATATAATTCCTCCTTATTTAATGATTCGAGCTTCTGCCGCCATTTCAGCTACAGACTGAGTTTCCTCGGTTTGGTTCTCTTTATGAGTGGCACCACCCGCTGGTTCATACTGGGTTTTAGTGCCCTCATTAAAGAGATAGCCATCGGATTCCTTTAGCGTATCAATTTGGTCATTCAGCCCCACCAAGTCGCCTTGATCATTAAGCTTGATGTCGTCCATATTCAGGACACCACGAATCGTTTTAGGATTGCGAACCTTAGCAGCTACCAGCGCATTGTCCAAAGCATTATCTAACTTTGTTTGGGCAAGTTGACCAGAGAGAGTTTCAGTATCGGCCTTGTATTTGTCTTGCAAGTCACTATACTTCTGTGTCAGCTCTGCGTTGTCACCCGCTTGAGACTTCAACGCTTTGATATCCTTATCGCGATTCTTGATTTGGGTCTTCAATCCATCAGTTTCGGTTTGGAGTTCACTTACCCTAGTTTCGTAAGCTTCCACATCCTTGCCAACCTGAGCCATGACCGCGTCAATTTGCTCGTCTGTTAACTGTAATGCTTTTAAAGAATCTCTTTTTAACATGAAAAACATCCTCTCTCGCTAGATTTACGTGGGGCGACCACGAATCGAGTGCAAACTAAAAAGCAGTTTTACGTCATGCTTAGGACAAAATAAAAACGCCTATGTGGGCGTTAGGTTAAAGCATATTAATATACACGGTCATCATAGTCATCCGTTTTGGGTACAGGCCGGTTCTGACTAATACTCTGTTTAATCAAATCAACTAGCCTTTTAGCACCAGTCACAGAAATATCGTATTCATCATTTTGAGTCATATTAAGGTATTCATAAAGTGGAAAGTCATCATCGAATTGTTCGGCATAAGCGTCAAGGACAGGGTTCAATACTTCAGAAGCACCAATTTCAAAGTGTAACATGTCATCACTCTCCTTTTTCACTACGTTCTTTAATGATGTCATCAACCATCTTCAAGTATATTTTATATCCTGAATTATTCACCAGAAACTCCAAAATCCCCATCAAACACATGATTCAAGTGCTTGATGGGAATTTTACGTTT
>NZ_BAABMI010000054.1:0-8399 GCF_054785195.1 Secundilactobacillus muriivasis
AATCGTGCCCACGGCGTTCCAGCCCAAATTTTCTGACCGACCGGTTGTGCCCACAATATCATCCATGATTAACGCGCAATGAAGCCAAACTTCGCACACTATCGCTGGACACAAGCGTAAAAAAAACAGCACCAACACAAAAACGTGCTGATACTGTTGAAGTTAAATCTCCAAGTAATCTGAGATTTGATCGATGTTGATATCGTCAACGGCAGATACCGCGAAGATTGGTTTGGCGCCGGCGTCTTTTAGGCGAGCTGAGACGGTATCGATATCGGCTTGGGTAGCTAAGTCGGTTTTAGTAACGATGCCAATCGTGTCGCAGCTAAACATGGTACTGAAGCCAGTGGGTAAGATGACGCGTGAATCGGTGGCGCTTTGCATGAGGACGATGACTTCGGCGCCCATGGCGGTGGTCATGAGGTTGGAGTACATGTAGCGGTGCTCCACGTATTCGCCGGGGGTATCGATGATGTTATCGTAGTACTCGATGGTTTGAGTCTTATCGTAGTGAATGGCGTTATCGTTGAGACGTTGGATCAACGTCGTTTTGCCACAACCGATGGCGCCGATAAACATTGCTTTTTTCATGGGAACCTCCAATGAATCGAATAAGATATTAGTTCCATTATACCAAGATTAAGCGCTCACAACAGTGTTCTGACTCAATCTTTCCGGTCAAATTATCACAATAAAACGCGTCCCAAGATAGTCGCTATCTTAGGGCGCGTTTTAAGTGCGATTGTGTTAAAGTTTAGTACCCATTAACCGCGAAATACCAGTGGACCGTGTCGCCAGCTTTGACTTTTTTGCTGTCGGCGGCCGTTTCGATGAATTTGCCGTTAACGTTGTACTTCCAGCCACTACCCACTTTGATGTCGTTTTCGGTTAAGCCGTTGATGGTCTTCACGTAGACGTGAGGCATCTGGGTGTAACTGATTTTGAGTTTGGTTGCCTTCAGGAGTGAGAACACCGTGGTTTTACTCGTGACCGGTAACTTGTGGGCGTAGAAGGTTTTCTTGTTGCCGGTGACCTTAACGTAGACGGTCCGCTTAGGGGCTGTCGTTTTGGCTTTGGTTGTCCGTTTGGCCTTTGGCTTGGTGACTGGGGCTACTCGGCTACTTTTGGTGGTCGTGTGCGCCTCCGCTGTTGATTCTTTTTGAGTTGATTTCGTCAATGATTTGATACTGTCGGCGCTGGCAGTCGTGGTCGACGATTCAGCAGCTGAGGTGGCTGTTGCGGCCGCTGACGACGAACTTTCAGCTTTTTCGGCAGTTCGGGTTTGACTTGAGGCAGATGACTGACTCGATTCACTCTGGGATTTGGCGACTTGATGGGTTTCGGGTTTAGTTTCACTGTGTGAAGACACGACCTGTTGGACACCCAGCGCGAGTCCCAGTGTGGCGATGATCGCCAAGAGGATCCCAACGATTTTATTCAATGTAAACACTCCTTAAGCAGTGACTAGTTTGATGATTATAGGGTATAGATCGAGTGTTTTTGTTGTGCCTTTTGGTAGGCTGCGGTTGCCAAGTTCACTTGACCAACCCCGAGTAACTGACTAGTAGCGCCCTTAACAGAACCGGTTGAGCGGACGTAGCTGAGCATTGACTTAAGCGCAGTCGTTGATTGACCGGATTTGGCAGCACCGTTCACGTACTTCAAGGAGTTGAGTTTCGTTGAAAATGCCGTGATGGCTTGGGCGGTTGAGTTGGCGTTCAAGTAAGTTTTGCCACCGTAACTGAAGCCGTAAGCCCCGTTTTTGGCAACGGATTGACGCAGGTAACTTTGGCCCTTGGTGATGGCTGAAGTGACAGTCTTGCTCGATGACTTACTCCGAGCGAGCGCGATCACAGCAACGCCGGTGGTGTCACTATCGACACTCTTAACGTCGTTGTTGTAGGCCCAACCGTTGTTGCTGAGTTGGCTCTTTGCGATGGTTGACGCGAGGCTGGTCTTGGAGAACTTAGCCTTAGCTGGTCGCTTGTAAGCTGAACTAGTTGATAAGGCAATCAGGGCTTGGCTCTGCACGTTGACGGTTTGGTGGGTCATCGATTGCTTGTAGAGAGTTGACACGAGGTTGACGCTCTTCTTAGCACCAGCGGGTTTGAAACTTTGAGGGTTCAACCCAACCGCCTTCAACGCAACGATGGCCGTTGACAGTGTTGCGGGAGTGGACTTACCGTTGATGACCAAGTTAGCCTTGATTCGGCTCAGATCAGTTTTGGTGAAGTGGTAGCCGTGACCGCGAAGGCCTAGCAACAGGTCAGAGTAACCAGCAGCGGCTCCCGTTTCGGGATATGCTGATTTACTAAAGATCGCACTTGTTTTACCAGATAAAGCGGTCTTGTTCTTGGCTAACATTTTTTTAGCGTACTTGTAGTTGGCAGCAATGGTCTTCTTTTGAAGACTGCTGCTGGCGGTACTAATGCTACTTGCTGAGGCGGTTGTTGCGGGCAGGTAGCTGCCGAGGGCCATAACCCCAATGAGTGATAGCGTGGCGAATCGGTGTCCCTTGTGCATCATAAGTAATCCATCCTTTTTAGTCATTTAGTGGCCTTACTAGCAATCTAGGCAGTAGTTTGCTTTCATGAAAAGTAAGCCCTTTCAGTAGTATAACATTAAACTGCGGGTTGGCGAAACTAGTAACGGGCTATCTTAATCAAACTGTCATGAGCCGTTAAATTCGGGGATTAACAACCAAATAGGTCAAAATGGTTATGGTGAATGTTAGTAGTTTATTTTCTGAAAATTGTAACAAATCAATGGCGTTAACAATTGGATTTAACCACAGCATTCACTGGTGTACAATAGAAGGCATCAAACGAGTTGGAGGTCCACGTATGGACGAGTTATGGCATCAAATTCAGCAAGCAGCAGCGCAAGAATCCAAAACCCCGGATCAGCAATTTCTCAAATTAATGGAAGAAGTTGGGGAAGCTAGTCAAGCGTATTTATCCAGCCAAAAGGCTTCTGGTGCGGCCTATAAGCAATTAACAGTTGCCAACACTCAAGAGGAGTTGGTTGATGTGTTGTTAGTGACTTATGCGTTACTGCAGAAACTTGGTACAAGTGATGAAACGTTAACCACGCTACTGCGCACTAAGACCGCCAAGTGGTTAAGCAAACAAACTCATTCAACGGACTGAGTGGGTTGCTGCTGTTGTAAGTGTTGATCATATTGACGCGCTTGTGGGAATAGGTAAGTGATGAGCCCGCAGAGCAGGGTGCCGACACCTGCGATGATAAACAGTTTCTCAACACCGATTGCATCCGCTAAGGGACCCGCAAAAATTAAGCCAACTGGCCCGGTTAGACTAAGTAACGCGTTAATGATGCCCATAATGCGGCCAAGTTGCTGTGGGGGATAACTTTGTTGGATCATGGCCATTAACAGGGTGTTGAAGAACGGCGTTGCGATGCCGGCCAGTACGTTGAGGGCAACGAACCAGTAGAAACCGGTCTGGTTGCCAGGCAGCAAGCCGCTCGCCCCAATGGTGATGCCAATGACAACGTAAGCCAGTAGTACTAATTTGATCCGATCAGACCACTTGCCAAAGAGGCTGATTAGCGCGCCACCGGTCAACATGCCACCTGCGTAAACCATTTCAATCAGGCCAGCTTGGCCAACTGTGCCGTGGAAGTAGCCCATGGTCATCAGTGGGTACAGACTAGCGGCTGGCATGAACAGGAGCGTGAACAGGGCGCCAATGATCGTAATCGCCCAGAGTCCGCGGTTTTTGATGAGTTGTTGAAGGCCAAGCTTGGTGTCTGAGAGAACGTGCACTTGTTCGATTGCGTGAGTAATGGTGGGAATGTGAACGACCATCAAGAGCGCAACGCCAATGATAGCGCCCAAAACGTCTAGCAGAATCAGCCATGGCAGGGGCAGTACAGTGAACAGAAATGCGCCCAGAGCTGGTGAGATGATCATATTAGCGGATTGGACCATCCCAAGCTGACCATTGGCGCGGGTGAGTTGGTCATCTGGGACCATAATGGGCAGAATTGATTGAATCGTGGGCATTTGGAACGTCTGGGCAACCGAACGCACCAGTAACGCCGCAAAGATGAGCCAGATGGGCAGTTGGTGGAAGAAGGTGCCGGAGATGAAGAGCAGAATGGCAAATGCCGCTGCGACTAAGTCCGGAACAATCAAGAGCGCCTTTTTGTTAAACCGGTCAACTAACGGCCCGATAAACGGACTCAGTAGCACCATCGGGAGCATCCCAAGCAGGGTTGCCATGCTGAGAATCGTAGCTGAACCCGTTTGCTTGGTGAGGTACCAGATGATGGCATACTGAACCGTCATGCTGGTGATACCAGAACAGAACTGACCCGTTAAAAAGAGGCCGAGGTTGCGTTGCCAGTGTTGGGGAATGGGTGCCATAGGGAAACCTCCGTAGCTGTGACTTAGGCAAACAAAAGGCCATCCTGCGTGGGGTGGCCTTTTGTTGTATCACTGTAAAATTGGTTTGAACGGGTTCCTGCAAGTTCCCGTTACCTGTTATCTTGCGAAGGAGAGACAATTGTGAAAATGGCTAGATTAAACGTTAATTTATGAAATCGCTTACAAGATAACTTGGTTTTAATTATAACCGTCCCGTTTTGATTTGTGAACCCCAATTTGGCACTTTTTTTCGGCAAACGTGATTTTTTTGTAGGCGAGGTGTGTAAAAATACATTATTTGGCAAAATGACACTAATTCTGGTTTTTGAGGCAGGTTAGTTATCCTGCAATCAAAGGTTACTTAGAGACAACAACCATTAAATTGTGCTAGTTTGGTGGCGAGTTGGTGAATTTTTGAAAAATTGAAATCGGGCTCGCAAAATTTTGACATTTCGACGATGACTTTATATATTGGAAGAGATAGTTACTGGGAAGAATTTTTGAAGGCACCGGTGACTTGGAATTTTAGAGATTGAGGGAACAATTAATGTCAACACACCCCTTATTAAAATAAGGGGCTTGTAGCTCACGCGGTAACTTCCCGCGGTGGTCAAACATATCAGTCTCCTGATACTCCCTCCCCAAAGTGGCTACATCATATCGGACAGTTGACAGCGCCCGTTTAGTTGCGAAGCATTGCTAAGCAACTGTTGTTTTGGTTGATTTTGGCTTTTTAAACCTCGGTTTAGTATTACCAGCAACGTAACGCTGTCCCAATGTCTGGATATTCATCGCCCCAACTCGATCATCATTGGAACGATAGTCACAGTCAGCACATTGATACTGATGTTGTTGGTAATCTCGATTTTCTTTATTGATCACTTCACACTTAGGGCAGCGTTGGCTGGTATAGTTAGCGGGTACTTTTAAGATGAGACTTCCTTGACGGTGAGCTTTATAGGTTAACATCATTTCAAGCTGGTAGAAGGCCCATGAGCTATTATCATTTCGTAGTGCTTTTGGTAAATCGTCGCGGTTAAAACTAACACCAGTTAAATCTTCCAACACGAATAGGGTATCCGTACCATACGTCGTAACGAGTGTCTTAGATAGACAGTGATTCACATCTGTCATCCAGCGGTTCTCTCGATTACCGATTTTCTTTAAACGACGCCGGGCTGATTTAGTTCCTTTGCGTTGAAGTGCTTCGCGAGTTTTCTTAAATTTCGCTCGCTTGCGCTGAACAGTTTTACCGGAAACGAAAGTCGTTTGTTGTTGGTGATCATAAGTGGTAACTAGGAAACGTAGCCCACGGTCAATGCCAACAACTTTCGGCGTTTTGGACAATTGAAGCTCATCAGCGTCCTTGGTCATGGCAATATGCAGGTACCATTTACCACGAATGTGCAGGACTTTGGCCGCACCAAATTTCCAAGTGCCATCTAGATATTGTTCAAAGCCGTGACCGGTAGTAGTTATGGGTTCACCGGCCAAGTATTCCTGTAAGCCATGGCAAACTGGTGTGACGCGGATGCGTTTTTCCAGCGTGTTGATGGATAAGTCGCCATTACTCAAAAACGACCAGTCACGCCCGCGTTGTAAATCAGCTTGAGGTTGGGAAAAATTAATGGGTTGCCACAACCAGTGACGGTCACGATGAACCCAAACTAGTTCTGGCCGACCATTTGGCAGTTTTTCGCCAGTTGGGTAGCAGTAAGGTTGGTCACCTAATTGGGTTTCAACCGCTTTATAACGCGCCATTACTGTGCGAACGACTGATTGTGCCAGTTGGGATTTTAAATGGAAATCTTGTCGTAACTGGTGATACAGGCGTTTGGTTAGCGCCTGCGTATTGGAACGAAAGTGCTCATCAAAGAAAGCTTGAGAAACAAAGTTACAAGCGTTGCGATACTGTTGCATCATGGTATTTAGTAAGTCAGCATCTGTACTGTGATGTAGTTTGAGTTTTACTTTGATCACCACTGATTGTTTCACTTTCTTCGCCATTGGTCGACCTCCTTAATTGGAATAGACCAAGTGTACCAAAAAATCATGTTTCACAAAGAGAACAATTATTCGTATATTCTATTTTAGATACTAAACCAATTTTAAAGAAAAGAGGAGTGGCGGGCTTTCCTCCCACGTTTGAAAACGTGGGTATCTCGCCCAATATTTTAATGACAACGGATGATCGTTACTACCAGCCCCAAAACGCCAAGGATGCGTTGCGTTACATCGAAGGACTGTTTAACCAGTACGCCCAAGCGCCATTAACGATGGAATTGGTGGCCTACCACCAAAAACTGGTTAAGCAATTGCAGGAAGATATCCTCCCAACGGCGCAAGCGGCGGGCCAAAAGATTCAGGTGGAAAATACGCAGCAGATGATCCAAACGATGCAGTCGTGGTTGCGCATCCGGATGAGCGGTCAACCGTTTGCGGGGAAGATGCACCATTTTAAATTCGAAGCGGATAACGCCAAACCGAAGTTTAAGCGGCACGTCATCAAGGGCCGCCGAAGTGGCGGTGGCCACCGGTCAACGCGACACTAGAAACGGCGGTATGACCGAAAAGGAAACGCTTAACAAACCAATCGATAAGTGTTATCCTACTACTTGTATCGGGTCCTTAGCTCAGTTGGGAGAGCGCCTGCTTCGCATGTAGGAGGTCGACGGTTCAAGTCCGTTAGGATCCAGAGTGGGAAATAGCGCGGTTAGATCCCAGAATATAAGTAAAGCACGCAACGACTTGCCGTTTTTTGGCAAGTCGTTGCGTGCTTTACTTATATGGCCGGGATCTGCGCTATTTCCCACGTTTCGGCGTGGCAGCCAAAAAGCAGTTAACTCACCAAACCTCACTAGAGATAAGTTAAGCGGCATCAAAAAAGTTAAAACTAAGCCGAAACAAACGCTGCCTGAGAGTGCCAAAGCATACATTGAGCAGTAAAAGGGTCAAGTCGTTGCGTGCTTTACTTATATGGCCGAAATCTGCACTATTTCCCACGTTTCGGCGTAACAGCCAAAACGCAGTTAACTCACCAAACGTAGCCAAAACAGTAGCCACGCCCCAACGTCCACCCATCAACCCCCAATCCCGTAAGGTTCCTACTTGACTACCCCACTACCAAAGCGTACATTTAAACGTTGTTAAAGAAAATTGTGCGGTTAATAAGGAGGAACATTGTGGCGGAAAAAAGTTATTTGGCAGACCCACACGTTCAAAAGCACCGGTGGTTGATTTTAGCGGCCGTTGGGCTGTTTACGTTCATGTCGACGCTGGATGGGAGTATTGTCAATATTGCGTTGCCCGTGATCAGTAAGGATTTAAAAGTCCCAATGAACCAGGCGGAATGGGTCGTTTCCATTTACCTGATTGTCATTTGTGCGTTATTGCTATTGTTCGGAAAACTAGGGGATTCCCTAGGGAAAATTAAGATTTTTCGCATCGGAACGGTTTTATTCATTATCGGATCACTTTTCGCAGGCTTTAATGGGAGTTTTCCCATGTTGCTGGCTGCGCGGGTCGTTCAAGCGTTAGGGGCGTCGATGACCATGTCGACGAACAACGGGATCATTACAGAAATCTTTCCGTTTAACGAACGAGGGCGGGCGCTTGGAATGATTGGCTCCTTCGTGGCGCTAGGTTCAATTGCCGGTCCCGGTATCGGTGGTGTCGTCCTGGCACATTTAAGCTGGGGCTACATTTTTTGGCTGAACGTGCCAATTGGCATTATCACAATTATCATCGGGCAATTGATTTTGCCGAAAGATATTACAATGTCGCACGATCACATTGACCGAACTGGTGCTGTGACCATGGCACTGCTGATGGTATCGCTGTTTACCGGAATCTTCTTGGGCCAAGAAGTTGGCTTTACCAACCCAGCCATTTTAGCCTTGTTCGCGGTGGCGTTGATTGTCGGCGTCATCTTCGTTCGAACGGAGAACCGGCAAAGCAAACCACTATTAGCGTTTAGTTTGTTTAAAAATAAACAGTTTTCACTGAGTTT
>NZ_BAABMI010000055.1:0-28862 GCF_054785195.1 Secundilactobacillus muriivasis
GATCTCACCGTTTTACTTGGAAAATGCTCGGGAACTCAAACCCAACATGGCTGGCTACATCCTGATGATTTTCCCAATTGTTCAAGTCATCGTGGCGCCAATTGCTGGCTCGCTATCCGATCGTATCGGACCTGAATTGATCACCTTCGTTGGCTTAGTGTTGATTTTACTCAGCCAAATTGGCTACATGCTGACGGACTTGGGCACGCCACTCTGGTTATTCACCGCCAACATTGGCTTAGTTGGTTTCGGGAACGGAATTTTCCAAGCACCAAACAATACCATCGTGATGAACGCGGTAGCGCCAAAGGACTTAGGGATTGCCGGTGGCATGAACGCACTGGCTCGAAACCTCGGGATGGTGATCGGGATTTCCAGTGCCACGACGGTTTTGTTCTCGGCAATGAGTTATAATAAGGGACAACACGTGACCACGTACCTTGCGGGTCAGCCGGAAGTCTTTATTTACGGTATGCACGTGTCATTTTTAATTTCGATTCTGATTTGTGCGGTGGCAACGGCAATTACCGGCTACCGCTTGATTACGCGACACTAGAAAGGACGACTTTGATGACCTACAAAACGCTACTCTTCGATATTGACGATACCTTGTTAGATTTTAAAGCGGCTGAAAAGCAGGCCCTCGCCTCGCTGTTTGAGCACCTTAAATTACCACTGAGTGCTGAAAATTACGCCTACTACCACGACCTTAACGCGCACCTGTGGCAACAATTTGAACGCGGTCAGATCACAAAACCAGACCTATTGGTACGCCGTTTCTCAGGACTGTTCGAACACATGGGTAACACGGAACTGGATGGGCGTGAAGTCGAGATGCAGTACCGCCACTACTTATCGCTAGGTCACCAGCAAATGCCAAATGCCACCAAGTTACTGGCTAATTTGAGCCAGCAACATCAACTGTACGTGGTCACCAATGGCGTGGCAAAAACGCAGGAACGTCGCTTGAGTGAGGCTGATTTTAACCGCTACTTCCAGCAGGTCTTTATCTCAGAACGAATTGGCGCGCAAAAGCCGGAACCCGCTTTTTTTGAACACGTTGCGGGGGCCATTGAGGACTTTGATAAGGATAAGGCATTGGTCATCGGTGATTCATTATCATCAGATATCAAGGGTGCCAACGGCTTCGGCTTAGACTCAGTTTGGTTCAACCCAACGCATAAGGTTAACGATGGCGTGGCAAAACCAACCTATGAAATTGATCAGTTGTTAGAATTGGAGTCAATCGTTGCTTAAACATAAGCGCTATTAAAAAACTAGCAGTTAATGCCGACATTGGCATGACTGCTAGTTTTTAGGTTCAACTATTTCTTACGCGATTTAAATAACGATTTGACCCACCCAAACAATGGTCCCCAGTTCATAATGCCCCCAGAACTCGGCGGAACTTTCACGTCGACTTTGATCTCCGGAAGACTGTGGTGGGGCTTGTTTTGATCCTTTGGCATGAGATTGCCACCTCCTTTTCACGGCTTGTTTAGTTTATTTTAACCTAAAATCAGCGCAAAGCGATTAAAATAAAAGCATTAACTCACCAAACGGAGGAAAACACTTGAAAACGATTTTAGCGATTCATACTGGCGGGACGATTTCAATGTCGCAAAACGAGCAGGGCGAAGTGGTACCAAATGCAGAAAATCCGATTGCCAAGGAGGCCACGATTCTAAACGGGCGGGTCAACTTGCTGACGGATGAACTGTTTAACCTACCTTCACCGCACGTGACGCCCAGTGTCATGTTACAACTGAAGGAACGCATTGATGAAGCTGAAGCTAACGGCGTCGATGGGGTGGTCATCACTCACGGACCCGATACGTTGGAAGAAACGGCCTACTTCTTAGATTTAACTCTGCCAAGCACGATTCCAGTTGTGTTAACGGGAGCGATGCGGTCGTCTAATGAAGTTGGTTCGGATGGCCTGTATAACTTCCAGAGTGCGATTATGGTTGCTGCGACCGATGAATCACGTGGTAAGGGTGCTTTGGTCGTCATGAACGATGAGATTCATACGGCGCGGTACGTCACGAAAACCCATACGACTAACGTAGCCACGTTTCGGACGCCAACCTTTGGGCCGATTGGGGTCGTAGCGAAGGGCAAAGCTCAGTATTTTCAAGAATTAATTCGACAAGCCACTTGTCCGATCGACCACGTGGTGGATCACGTTTTCTTGATCAAAGCTTACGCTGGGATGACCGGTGAGCTGTTTGATGCTTTAGCGGAACAACCAACGCAAGGGTTAGTGATCGAAGGGTTAGGTGCGGGAAACCTACCACCGCAAACGATTCCGGCTGTGCAACGCTTGTTGGATCAAAACGTACCCATTGTGTTGGTGTCGCGCTGTTATAACGGTGTGGCCCAAGACATTTACGACTACGAGGGTGGCGGCATCGAATTAACAAAAATGGGCTTAATTTTATGTCAGGGATTGAACGGACAGAAGGCACGGATTAAACTGTTAGTAGGGTTAAGCAACGGGATGGCCGGTGCTGAATTAAGACAGTTTGTTAGCAACGCAATTTCTTAAAGGGGTTGCGCCAAATTTTGCGCTTAAGTGGGTCTGACTGTTACACAGTTGTAATCAAATTATGGTATCATGGCTGTTTAGAATACCGGATGAAAGGGTGGCATGTGAATGAATTCAATCGTCAGCGACCTACGATATGCATTGCAGCGTAAAGCGCTCGTGAATGTCTATCAGGTAAAGCAAGACATTGTGTATACGGGGTACGTCGCCATTATCGACGATCAGGGGATCATTCTCACCACGTTCGATGATAGTGGCATTGAGGATGGGGCCGTGTACCTCACCTTTGAGGTCATTGAATTTGTCGAGTTCGATAGTAGTGATTTGGACAGTATGCAGTTTCGAATCGAAAACGCCACGGATGAACATTTCGTGACATATGGGCAGATGGTATCAGCTTTTGATACCAAGCGGCCACTGATTCGCCAAGTGTTAGAGAACTCGATGGTTGACGAAAGTGCTGTGATGGTACTGGATGCGGATGACCAGTCACTCAACGAGGGGCAGGTCGTTCGTATCTCAGGCGATGATTTTGACTTTCGGATCTTTAATAAGTTTGACTTAGGTGATCGACCGAAAAAGCACTTTACCTTTGATCAGGTTGGCCTAGTCGAGTTTGAAGGCAAGGAGTTAACGCTGCAGACGGTGTCCATGGCATTTTTTGATACCATGACGTCGGTCCCAACGAAGCGAATCAGTAGTTTAACCGGTATCACGGAAATCTTGCATCAGGCGCAGGAAACGCAGCAGTTGTTGTCGTTTAATCCGGTTGCTGATGAGGGGATGTTCTTTGTGGGCACGGTCAACACGATCACGGATGACAACGTCATGATCAACCTAGTTGATATGACCGGTCAGTTCGGTGGTTATTGGCTGGTGCGGTTAAATGCGATTGCGCAAGTCACCACTCAATCGGACTACCTTGAAGTGATGCAGATGTACATCTCCATCGACCAGCGCTTAGGCGTCACGAAACAACCGGGCTTGAACGATGAACGGTTATTTGACGCCACCACGGATCTGTTTCAAACGGTGCTGGCGCAGGCCACAAAGTTCCACCGTGTGATTCGGTTGCAACTCAAGGATGATCAGGTCGTTGTCGGGTATTTAAGCAAACTCGGCGACAAGCAAGTGATCTTCCACCAAGTTGAACAGGGGACCGTTATCGATCCACTAGGGACGTTAATTAAAATATCGGAAATCGACGAGGTCGCGTTTGACTACTTAGATGCGATGTTGATCGAAAAACAACTTCGCAATCAGGGCGAACTATAAGGGGCGAGTGTCGTGTACGAAAAGTGGGACAAGTTACCAAAGTGGTTGAAGGATACGGTTCAGGTGGTGCTCATGATGGGCATTTTATTAATTGCGTATGACTTAGTGATGCCACAATTAACGCATCAGGGGTATTCGCTCAACACAATGGTCTCGTTTGCGTTTCAGATGCTCTTTGGCTTCTTAGCAGTGGGCATTTACAACTACTTTAAGGCTAAGTCAAAGGCGAAGGAACTCGCTCGGAAGGCCGAAATCGCTCGAATTGAACGGGTAAAGAAGGAACAACAGGCGCGGCAACATGAAGAAAATGCCTCGCGGAATGCTGGTAAACAGCCGGTGAATAAGTAAATCGAAAAAGCCCCGATACCAATCTGAATGACTGGTACCGGGGCTTTTTTAGTTGTCATTAACGCTTAAATTAACCGTTAACCTTCCCAGCAAAGCTAGGCATGAAGTAGCTACTGATGGTTTCAACTTCAACGTTGTCCCCGGGTTTTGGTGCAGCAACGAATTGGTTGTTGCCGATGTAGATGGCAACGTGGTAAGTTGCACCTTCGCTCCCCCAGAAAAGGAGGTCGCCAGGTTGCGCTTGAGAAACGGCTTCCTTGGTAACTTTGCCTTCTTGGGTGACCGTGTAGTGACCGAGACTGATGTTGGCTGCGTGACGGTAAACGTAGTCGGTTAACCCTGAGCAGTCCATCCCGCTCAATGATTCGCCACCCCAAACGTAGGGGATATTTTGGGTCGCCAGTTGTTTGGCTAAGGCAACAACGGCCTTGGCTTGGCTGGTGCTAGCAGTGGTGTTTGCGTTAGTTGTTGTGCTAGTCGTTGCATCGCTCGTTGAACTAGCCGAGCTAGTTGATGCGCTTGTTGCAGTGGTCGTAGTTGCTGAACTGGTTGTGGTGTCGTTTTCAACGGCATCGTGAGCGGCCTGTGTTTCAGCTTGGTTTGGTAAGGCCTGAATCGTTGTGCTATCAGTTGTTGCGGCCGAAGCAGTAACAACGGTTGTGCCGAAGACGGCAGTGGTAGCGGCTAAAACGAGTAGGGTTTTAGTTAATTTCAAATGAACACCTCATTTTCGAATTTTTGAAAGGCGTGATCACCATCACACGCTCTCCAAGTCTATACCAATAGCATAACCGCTCAACATCACAAATTGATGACAGGCAAGTTGAAATGTGATAACAATTCCCAAAAACAATGCTAGAATAGAGACAAGAACCTGAATTAGTTTAGCTTTAAGTCTATTAAGTGGAGGGAAATTTTATGAGTCAAGAGATGAGCGATATTGCAGAAAAGATTATCAACTATCAACGGAAACATAATTTGACGGATACTGAACTGGCTTTAAATCTTCACATTACGGTTGAACGGTTGCACAATATCAAGTCGATGGAAGCCCAACCAACGACGGAAGAAACGGCTAATTTAACGCATTTTATTGGGCAGAGTGTCAAATAAAGCGGTTAAACCCCAGAATATAAGTAATACACGCAATGACTTGCCGGTTTTTGGCAAGTCATTGCGTGTTTTACTTATATGGCCGGGGTTTGCTTTATTTGACACGTTTCGGCGTGGTTGCCAGAAGGCAGTTAAATAACCAAGCTTCGCAAAGAAATATGACTCCCAAGAAGGCAAAATTCACTCAGCGCCGAAAACAACGTAATAGCAAAGCACGTCGCCAAGACGACCAAGTATAGCGGAATGGGAGTAATAGCAGTAAGTGATTTTATCGAACGCATTCGCTCAACAACTTATAATTCCTCGCTATCTAGGTCAGCTTCCAACTACCAACTAAACTTTACCCACCTAGACCACTACTAATCCTCACCAACCGCCTGCTTAAACGCCTCCCAAGTCGGCTCATCCCAACACACCATCGTCACATCCAACGGCGCATCAAAGCTACGAATCGCCTCAATCGCAATCTGAGTTGCTGCTGGCAACGGATACCGGTAAACGCCAGTACTGATTGACGGAAAAGCAATAGTGTGACAGTCGTGAGCAACTGCCTGCTTCAAACTGTTCACGTAGCTGCTACGTAATAACTTCGCTTCTTCAAAAGAGCCGTCCCGCCAAATGGGGCCGGGCGTGTGAATAATGTATTTAACGGGTAAATTAAACCCCGGCGTTGTTTTGGCCTCACCAGTTGGACAGCCGCCGAGTTTACGACAGGCGACATCGAGTTCTGGACCAGCTGCTCGGTGAATCGCGCCGTCAACGCCACCGCCGCCAAGTAGGCCGGTATTTGCAGCGTTAACGATGGCGTCACCGTGAAACTGCGTGATATCACCATGAACGATTTTTAAGTGAGCCATATAATCACTCCTTTGGTTGTTTGCGTGACCACCAATGACGTTTTTTCGGCTTGGCATCATCGGTCAAGCCACGGCGCTTTTTATCATCAGCCCAACGATCCATGCCAACGCGCATGGGATTCATGGCTAGGTCCGAGATATTGAGCGGCTTTTTTTCAGGGGTTTCATCGGTTAACTTCTTGTCGGAATCGGGCATTTTACGGATTCTCCTTTTAAAATACGGTATAATAAATTGGTGTCTTGATACCCACATGAGACTTTGACTGTATAACATTAATGCTGTCGTTTATTTTACTACAAATAAAATTAGCGATAGTTGTTCTTGGTGAATTAAAAATAATACAGGCAGCTAACTAATTGACTACCTCAATTGTAACTAGTAAGATGATACCAAGAAAAAACGGTTCGACCGTTTGCTAACCAAGGTATTGCCGGCAGTTAGTTATTAAGGAAGCTAGTTAGCGCAGTAATGCATTGACTAGCTTTTTGATAATATCGTAGTTGGATAAAATTTTAATCGGTAACAGAGTAGTTGATTCTGTAAGAGAGATAGTAATCGTTTAAACAAATACGGTATAATATGGTTGTAATTATCTAGTACTAGTATAGCGCCGAATCTCGAAACGGGCACCCCAGAACTTTGCCGGTGGTCGATTGATTCGGTAACCTGACCAAAAGAGGTGGCCCCATTGAGTATTCAAATCGTAACGGATTCAACTGTTCAGTTAACTGAATCAGAATTAGCTGAGTTACCCATTACCGTTGTGCCCCTGATCGTTCGTCTGGGGACGAAGGAGTATTTAAATGACGGTGTTCAAATTACTAATGCCCAATTTTTAAGTCATTTGGCTAACGATGATGAACTGCCGAAGACTAGTCAACCATCGATCGGTCAATTTTTGGAAGTATTTGACCGTTTGGGTGAAAATGGCGATGAAGTGCTTTGCTTGAACCTAACTCATTTTCTAAGTGGCACGGTCAACGCGGCCCGGCAAGCGGCTGAGATGACTGATACCAAGGTCACCGTCATCGATACATTATCGATCGACCGCGGCCTGGCCTTTCAGGTGATCACCGCAGCTAAGTTGGCGAAGAACGGTGCGCCAATGGAAAACATTCTAGCAGCGATTGATTTGCACCGGTCGCACACCGAAATTTTCGTGTTCTTAAATACGTTGGAAAACCTAGTCAAAGGCGGCCGACTTAGCAAGGCGGCTGGTGGTATCGCCAGTCTGTTGCACATTAAAGTGATGGCAGAAGTGGTGGACGGCGAGCTCCAAGTTGCGGCGAAGGGGCGTGGCAAGCGCTTCTTGAATAAGCAACTGGATGAATTAGTTGAGCGAATCAAAATGGAATCACCAGCGAAGGTTGGCTTGACCCACGTTGATAATCTGACTCAAGCCAGCGAAATCGCCAACCGAATCCACGAAGCGCTACCTAACACGCTGATTACGATCCATGAAGCGGGTCCCGTTATTAGTACCCATACGGGTGTTGGGGCGTTGGCGGTGGAGTTTTATACGGATTAGAGAGAGTGTCAAAAATCGCGGTTAGGACCCAGAATATAAGACAACAAAAGCCTAGCTTCCCGGTCTTGAAAGCTAGGCTTTTGTTGTCTTATATGGCCGGGTCCTGCGATTTTTGACACGTTTAGGCTATATAAAAGCCTAGAGGTTCAAGTAAGATCCAAATTGATCACAAGTTAAGAAATCATTTCAATCCTTACCAAAGTAACACCCCTTTAGCCCAACTAAAACTTGCCCCCAGCCCACCAAAAACAACACCCACAACCCCAAATTTTCCCCACCCGCTATGCTATAATAAAGGTAATCAAACCGGTCAAAAAGGGGGACGAGCTGATGCACATCAAACAGGTCGTTAAATGGGGATTACCGCTATTAATGTTAGGCGTTTTAGGAGGCTGTGGGCAGAACAAACAGTCGCAGTCACAATCAGAGTCAACGGCGTCCTCTAAACAGGTCAAGCAGTCAGATCAATCGTCAAGTGACTCGTCAACGTCGGCGTCAACAAACAGTGAGTCGGATGCAGCAACTAGTGCTAGCGATGCAACTAGCGCAACGCAATCAACCGCGTCAACGGCTGTAACGAGTTCGAGTCAGTCAGCAGATAGCGCCCAAAAGAACACTACCAAATCGTCGAGTGCCAGCACAACCGGCACCGTCAGCCAAGCCAGCGTCCTCAACCAAGTTTACCAACAGTTGAGTGGTCAGTACGCTCGGCAGGATCTGTTGATGCAGGTCAGTCAGGGCCAGCCCGGTATTTATACCGTGCAGGTTCAAGAAAATCACCAGTCGGCGAACATGAAGTCGGCGGGCGCGGACCCAAGCACGACGCCAACGGTGGCTTGGTTCCAAACGAATCAGCAGGGACAGCTACTTCGTTCAGATAATGGGGGCGCAAGTTACTACGTAGTTGGTAAAGTGACGCAATAAAAAAACAAATTAAAAACGGACTTAGCAGTTTTGCGCAGGCAAAGCAGTTAGGTCCGTTTTCATTAAAGAGGTTTGCAGTCGCAGATAACGACGTCCTACCAAGTGCCGTGACGATGACGAATTGAGCCACGAAGCTGAAAGAGGGCGACGATAAAAGCGAAAAATGCAATGGTGGCGATGATCGTCCAGAGCCAGCCAGTGGTCTGAACGAAGACGTAGTAACCGATTCCGATGGAACTGATCGCAGTGAGTGCTAATGACAACGGTAGTGAATCAAGACCGTAAAAGGCATGACCTACGCTGATGGCAATGGCGCCTGTGAAAACAGTCTCGGCGCTTTCAAGACTACCTGGATGGTAGAAGACCCCGCCGAGTTCAAGCAGCAATCCAATGACGATCAGCGCAATGCCGAAGAGGGTCGTAAACTTGAGTGAGTTGCGTTCCATGATAATCACCTTCTTTAATCAATATTATAAAACTTTCTTGAAAAAAGCGGTATGAAAAATTACAAAATGATTAGGAAAGGTGTAACCCAAAGAGGGCAATTTGCAGAAGAATTAAACTGCCAATTAAAATGGCCCAGTCACGCCAACTCACACTAACCGTTCTGTAGAAACTTCGCGGCGCCCCTTCGACAAATCCGTGTGATGTCATGGCTTCCGCTAGGTTTTCGGACCAGTTCAACGAGGCCAAAATGGCTTTGAAGTAGAGCTGTGGTGACCAGAAATGTAACGTTTGGCCTCGCATATTACCAGCTGCCCGAATGATGTTCACTTCGCTAACGATTTTCGGTAATAGATTAAAAGCACCTAAGAATCCGTAGGCAAATTTACTGGGCAGGTGGGCGTTTTGTTCCAACGACATAATTAGGTCGGCGATCGGCGTCGTTAACGTCGCGGCAGAACCCACGAAGACGTAGGCGTAGATCCGGGTGAACAGGACTAGCGCAAAGTGGGTGCCGGCGTCGGATTGAAGCAGAATTGCCACAGCTAACGCAACGGCTGGAATCAACGGCGTCACCAGTAAGAGGCCGACTCGTTTCCAAGGGGTCCGGTGAATCAGAATCGTTAATAGACCAATCGCTGCCAGCACCACGTTAACAATCCAAGTGTTGGTAAATGAAATTTCCAGTGCAATCAGCACGGCTAACAGAAACTTTAAACTCGGGTTCATTGTGCGAGCCTCCCAACGTACTGAAGTTGCTGATCCGCCAGCGCCACGTGGTAGTCGATTAGGGTGTCGATGCCGAATAGTTGGTGACTGACAATGATGTAGGTTTGGTGGCAGTCGCGAACGACCTGTTTCATGAGTTGAAGAATCTGTTGAAGTGACGTAAAGTCCAGACCGGTAAAGGGTTCGTCAAATAACAGGACGGGCGTGGCCATCATCAGCATTTCTAAAATTTGAAGTTTCTTTTTTTGACCGCCACTTAGTGAGTAGACGACCTGTTCTTGGAGGCCATCGAGGTGTAACTCGGTTAAAAAGCCGTCAAGCTTGTCCCGGAAGTAGTCGGCTTGCTGGCTATTCTTCAAGGAGAGGTCGAGTTCTTCTGCCACGGTCACGTTTAAAAACTGTTGACTGGCATCTTGGAAGACTAAGCCAAGTTGCCGATAAAGTGGCTTGGGGCGGAGTTTGCTAACTTCTTTATCCGCCAGTTTGATGGAACCATCGTAGCGTCGTAATTTAGCAATCGCAGTCAATAACGTTGATTTACCAGAACCGTTTGGCCCTGTCAGTAGGGTGACACGGTTTTGGTAGAAATTAAAATCGGGTTGATCTAGCAAAACCCGTTCACCAGCTTGCAGGTGCAAATGGTCAAGGGTAATCAGAGCCTGTTCATCTTCTGGCTTAGGCAGTGCCAGTGACGTTTCGGTGACGGTTTCGCGGGTAAACTGGTTCAACCGGTCACTGGCCTCGGTAGAACTGAGATGGGTGAGTTCGGTGCCACCAGCGTTTAGCAGGTACATTTGGTCTACCAATGGTGCATAGTCTTCCAAATCATGATCGGCAATGATGATCGTCTTGTGTTCTTCGCGTTGCAGTTGAGATAACTTCGCCAATAACACCTGCCGCGCATCCGGATCAACACTGGCGAAAGGTTCGTCCAAGAGAATCGTATCGGTGGCCATGACCACGATAACTGCCAACGCCACCTTTTGCTTTTCACCACCAGATAAACTGTTTAGTTGCCGGTGTCGTAGATCGTCAATACCAACGTAGGCCAGGGCGTGGTCAACCCGAGCGGACATCTCACTAGGAGCCACTTGTTGATTTTCCAAGGTGAAAATCAGTTCGTTTTCCACGGTATCCATGGCGAATTGCTCATTGGGATTTTGAAACATCATGGCGACCATTGCTGCGCGGTGCTCAGCGTCGATTTGGTCAACCGGTTGACCGTCCAGCGTAATCTCGCCAGCTACTTGATGCCCCGCAAACTGGGGGTACAAACCGCTGATGAGTTTCAACAGGGTGGATTTGCCAGAACCGGATGGGCCGGTGAGCAGTGAAAACTGCCCCGTTGGAAATTCCGCTGAAAGCTGATCCAGAGTCAACTGAGCGTCAACGCTGGCGTCATCGTTACTCGGATATGCGAATGAAAGTTGATTGACAGAAACGGTTGCCATGGTGTGAGACCTCAATTCTAACGAGAAGTTTGTGGAAGCAAGTGGGTGCGGTCGAGCAGGTTAACGATGGCTCTAGAAATCAAGCCGCCGAAAATAAACATGGAAATTAACCGAATGACGAAGAGGGCCACTAATAGACCAAGGTGGTAGGCGGCGTAACCGTTACGTGCCATGTCCCAAGCGAAGGTCACGATGGTGGTGGTCAACACACTCAGGTTCAGGCTGAACCAGTCGTAACGCTTGTAGCCAGTGAAGGCGAAGCCGAGTTCGGAAGCGACCCCTTGAACGACCCCGGAAATCATGGTTGCAGCGCCCCATTGGCCGCCAAAAAACATTTCAACCACGGAACCCAAGAATTCACCTAAGGTTGCCGAACCGACTTTTTTGAACAAGTAACCAGCCAGTGGACCGGCCATGCACCAAACGCCCATCAAGATGTCGTTGGCAGCGGGTCCTAAGCCAATTGGCGTCATAGCTACGGTCAAGATGTTGTAGACCGGTCCAATGACCCAGTAAATGACCCCGAAGAAAATAGCGATCAATGCAAGTAAGATAATGTCGCGCAAATGCCATGCGTTAGAATATTTCATGAATAATTCCTTCTTTCAATAATATGGCCTAAACGGTGACGTTGAGTGATCAAGTCAACGTCGGACGCAAAACGAGCCAGAGATAAACGTTAGTTCATCTCTGGCTCGTCCTTTTGGCTTGATTAAATTAATCGCGATTAAAAAAGTATTATGCTCCCTTCGCTGGTACTAACCAGATCAGGTTCAATGGGTGTATCTCAGCCAAAAGGCACCCCAGATAACGTTTAGTTCACTCTAAAGTCTACACGCCAGCCGGGTATTTTGCAATGATTATCTCTGATTGGTCTGTGCCAAACCGGGATTAGTCGAGCATGGACTTGCGCGTGATTGACAGTGGGCTGGACGATCAATTGATGGTTATTCGTGAAACTAAAAACACACGCTAGGCTAAACGCCACGGCGTGTGTTTATTTTGATGAATTCAGTGAGTTTAGCGGTTCGTCACTAAGCTTCGTTGACCTGTCCCAACCGCTTTAAGTTTGGAATCGTCAGCATGGTGACGAAGCTGATTAGGTAGAGCACGGCGAGGAAGCCCATGACGACCATCAGTGAGTAGTGGTCCATCAGGAAACCGATGGCAACGGATGAGAATCCGCCGATGGCCCGACCAACGTTGACGATCACGTTGTTGGCAGTTGAGCGAATCTCAGTCGGGTACAAGCGGCTGATGACCGCACCGTAACCGCCGAACATCCCGTTGGAGAAGAAGCCTAGAATGGCACCGGCAATCAACAAGGTGACTTGGTTAAAGGCGAGGGTGATGCCAAATACTGCAATGGCTGAAGCAATCAGGAAGATACCAAACGCCCGCCGTGGACCGAAGTAGTCCAAGATGCTGCCGAAAGTCATCATCCCGATACTCATCCCAACGATGGTGGCAATCATCCAAACGGAAGAGCCAGAAACGCTCAAGCCAAGCTTTTGTTGCATGATGGAAGGCAACCAGTTCATCAATCCGAAGTAACCGGCGATTTGAACGACCACCATGACCATTAAGGCAACGGTTTGGTAAGCTAAGGCTGGTGTTTTGAAGAGGGCACTGATGCGAACCGTTTTCTTGGGGTCAACTTCAGCTTTGCGAGCGGCGATGAATTCGTCGCTTTCGTGCAGGTGGCGACGGATGAAGTAGGTCAATCCAACGGGCACAAGGCCGAAGACGAAGAGGGCACGCCAGCCGAGCATTGGTAAGATAATTGCGGCACAGATGGCAGCGAGGATCGCCCCAACTTGACCGCCAATCGCTGCAATCGACGTCATTTTACCGATTTTGTTACGATTAAAGTTTTCAGCGATCAGCGTAATCCCAACGCCGTATTCCCCACCAGCCCCAACGCCGGCGATGAAGCGGAAGATGTAAACCAAAGTGATGTTGCTAGCAAAATACATGGCAGCAGTGGCGAAAGCAAAAATGAAAACGGTGTGGGAGAAGGTCCGCACCCGGCCGAAACGGTCGGCAATCAGGCCAAACAAAATACCACCCGCTAACATCCCTAAGTTAGTGATCGATGAAATCAATCCGGCTGCGGCACCGTTGATGTGTAAATCAGCGATGATCGATGATAGGGCAAACGAGAGAAATAAAACGTCCATGTTCTCTAGTGCAAAGCCCGCCGAGGTTGACGCAATCGTCCACTTCTGGTTGGTTGTTAACGCGTGGTCGCGTACAGTTGATGTTTCCATTATTCAGTTCCTCCAAAATGCTTGCTCACAGGCAAGCGTTATTTTTTACGGTTCGTGCCGTAGTTGTTGGGAGTATTTTGCCATAGATTTGAAGTCGATGCAAGCAGAAGTTTTGAGGTTTGATGTTGTGTGAGTGGTTTGTTACTTCTTTACGTTTGTGTTCAGTGACAGTGTTGGGTGTGATTTGGGTGTTGGCTGTTTATCGTCGCTTCGCTCGCCAAAGCCGCATGAAACCGGCGCTCTCAGGTTACAAAATTCGGCGCCACTTTGGCTGTTATTTCCAGGGTTCCTGAAGTTGTAGAAACTTGTCAACCACGCGCTTTCTGGCCACCACGCCGAATGGTGCTGCGCGAGGCAAAAGGCTATGTGTAACGGCCTCTAAGCCAAACTACCAAAACCCGGTAGTTTACCTTAGAGGCCGTTACACGCCGCCTTCCGACCGCCTCGCTCCGCACACTTACGCTGGACACAAGCGTAAGCCCATCCTTAAAACATACTTGACGCAAATCGCTCCCTGCGTTAAGCTTAAGTCAAATAGATAACTTTAACTTAGCCCAGAGAGACTAATAAGTTTACGACCAACCGCCACTTCTTGTGGGGACGAGTGAACCGTTTAGCCGTGAGCTGAACGGTTTTTTACGCAGGTGGTAAACGAAAATGACTGAGCGGGTTGATTGCAAAGAAAGGTGACGAGAATCGTGCGGCCAATTATTATTGCGTTAGATTTTGAAGATAAAGAGCAAGTGTTCACGTTTTTAGATCAATTTGACCACCAAGAGAACTTATTTGTAAAAGTTGGGATGGAGCTCTTCTACTTTGAAGGCCCTAAGATTCTAGCTGAATTGCGGAAACGGGGCATCCACGTCTTTTTGGATTTGAAACTCTACGATATTCCAAACACGGTTGAACAAGCGATGTATCAGTTAGGGCAACAAGAAGTGTCAATGGTGACCGTTCACGCCGCTGGTGGTGCTGAAATGATTCGCCGGGCTAAGCAGGGCTTGTTACGCGGAAGTGAAAAGGCCGGCGTGAAACCAGCTAAGCTGTTGGCAATCACGCAATTGACTTCGACTTCCGAAGAACAGATGCAAGACGAACAGTTAGTCACGGTCAGCTTAGCGGAATCCGTTAAGCACTACGCTCAATTAGCCCAGGAGAGTGGCGCAGATGGCGTCATCTCCTCTGCCTTGGAAGATCCCCGAATTCACCAAGCAACGTCGCAAGATTTCCTATGCATCAATCCTGGGATTCGGTTAGCCAGCGACAGTGTTGACGATCAAAAGCGGGTCGTGACGCCATCCGAAGCTGCTAGATTAGGCAGTAACGGGTTAGTAGTCGGTCGTTCGATCACCAAAGCCAGTGATCCAGTAGCAGCATACCAAACTATCGCAAAAGAATGGGGACTATCAAATGACTGAAATTGCACGTCAAATCGCAGCTGATTTATTAGACATCAACGCCGTTACCTTATCACCAAGCAAGCCGTTCCTGTGGGCTAGCGGTATCAAAGCACCAATCTATACTGATAACCGCCGGACGATTGCCTTTCCAAAGGTTCGCCAACACATTGCGGATGGCTTAGCCGACTATATCAAGACGACTTTTCCAACGGCGACGGTGATTGCCGGGGTTGCCACAGCTGGGATTCCTCACGCTGCTTTGGTCGCTGATCGTTTGGGCTTGCCAATGAGCTATGTGCGCTCAAAGCCTAAGGATCACGGGACTGGGAAGCAAATTGAAGGTCAAGTGACGGCTGACGACCAAGTCGTGTTGATCGATGACTTGATTTCAACTGGTGGTAGCGTTCTGGGTGCCGCTAAGGCCGTTCAAGCAGCTGGTGCCACGGTGCTCGGCGTCTTGGGGATTTTCTCTTACGAATTGCCAGATAGCACGACGAATTTTAACGACGCTAAATTATCATTGCATACGTTGACGAACTACAGCACGTTGGTTGAATTAGCTAATGAAAAGCATGATATTACGGATGCTGAGCTGGCATCATTGAAGCAATGGCGCGAAGACCCATGGAAGTGGGAAGCATAATTAACGTGAATTGAAACATAAAAGTCTGTCGGTGAGTATCATGCTGGCAGGCTTTTTGAATTAAAGAATTGTTAATATCGGAAGTGGAAATCATTTGAAATAATGTCACGATGGTATACTCATTGTGATGTTGATACATATTTAAGATAGAATAGGGGCGTTTTGAATGAAAAAATGGCAAGGGCTGGCCTTAACTAGTTTAACGGCGGCTTTGATTGCAGTGACGGGGATTGGGGCAACTTCTGCTTCCGCTGATAGTTCAGCCTTTGAAGTAAGTCTCAAAACAATTCCAGTTCAGGTGGGGAATACAACAGTTAATCTGACTTATACTCAACCGCAACCTTATCGCTATTACCGGTTGAATGCGGCGCTTAAGATCAAATTATATGGCACTACGCAGTCGGTAACTTTGCCGAAGAATACCATTGTTTATGGTCAGATTGATGGGAGCGGCAGCTATGTCACAGGCGATGTTAAGCCTTATGCCCGGTTCAACTTTAAAGTGTTGAGTTCTCACATCCGGAAGAATTGGCCGAAAGTTCACGCTGGTGGTTCTTGGACGTCAAGTGGGACAACGTCTCAACTTAGTAAGTTGACGCCGATAACGACACCAAGTCAGATGCTGACTAAGGATGCAACGTCAACAATTGACCAAGCCGTACTCTATAATGCCGCAAAGTATGCCTCTCAAACGCGCATGTTGGTGGCGACAACGGATGGCTATTTGGAAACCTATGCCTTGAAAAAAGGGCGTTTAATTTCAGCTAAACCCATCCATTCAGTAACGATTCGCAAAGTAACCACCCACGGCAACACCACGTATTACTACACCAAGTACCATTTGACGGGTTACAAGGATAAGCACGTCCGCAAAACCGGCAACCTGCGTTATCGGTTAACCGTGACCAACAAGAAGCAGACCGTTACGGTGAAAACTGGCGGTGATCCTTATTATAGAAGTGTTTATACGGTTGGTGGCGTGAAATACTATGCTGCAGCACCGGATCCGAGTTAATTTGATTAAGTCAGCTTTCTCAATCAGGAAGCTGACTTATTTTGATTTGAAAACGTCGTTGGGGTAGTGACTGACGGTTGTGGTAAACTTGAACTATCAACTCAACGGAGGCGACGCAATGACAATCAAAATGATTGCAACCGACATGGACGGGACCTTTTTAGATGGCGATAGTGTGTTTAACCAGCCACGGTTTCAACAGTTACTCAACGAGATGGCAGCTCAGCAGGTAAAGTTTGTGGTGGCCAGTGGCAATCAGTATCCGCACTTACCACCGTATTTTGACGGCGTAACCGGTGAAATCACTTACCTGGCCGAAGATGGTGCGCACATCGTGTTGGCTGGGGAAGCCATTAGCGAAGACGTCATTCCAGCGGCAACATTGCAACAGTTTTTAAACTGGTTGCCCACAACGCCTTTGTTCGCCAATGCTTGGGTAATTCTTTCTGGGCAGCGGGCTTCGTATACGGAAATGTTGCCTAACAGCAAGCGATTTAAGGCATCACACTATTTCTACGGTGACATGCAGCACGTGCCTGATTTGCGTGAGGTGACGGATGGCATCTATAAAATTGATATCAGCTGGGCGCAGTTTGATGTCAGCGCGCAAGAGCAACTCGTCAACGCCACATTTCCCGGGAAATTGCGGGCGACTTCTAGTGGTTTAGGTGGCATTGACGTTGTGTTGCCACACGTCAACAAGGCCTATGGATTAGCAAAACTTCAGGCGAAATGGGGCATCACTCGCGATGAAACCTTGGCCTTTGGCGATAGTGGCAACGACCTAGAGATGCTGGCGATGGCCAAATACGGTTACGCGATGGCGAATGCTCCGGAGAATGTTCGGCAGGCGGTGGATTATGTGACACCGTTGGATAATGATCATAATGGGGTGCTGGACGTGATTGCGTCGTTCCTCAAATAAAAAAGCCAGCAACCACTGCGCATTTTCGTGCGAGTAGTTGCTGGCTTTTTGGTTTTCAATGAGTTAGTTCCATCCTTGGGCGATTCGGGTATTGTATTGTGTGCCGCCAATGGTGTAGATACTTGAGAAACCGGTATCGTCACTTTGGCTTGTATCTTCGTAGCGATAAGGGGTGTGCTTGTTTGTGATCGTTAATCGGTACTTGTATGGACCAGATTTGCGAACCTTTTTATCATTAACGTTGGGTAACTTTGAACTGTAATAGAGGTAAGTAGAAGCGCCTTTCACTAATACGTGGTTAATCTTTCGGTAATTTGTGGGTTTAGCGCCCCAGAATTGATTATCGTTTAGGGAGTTAAAGTCCTGAACGTCTGATTTGTAAGTTTCGACATAGCCATCTGAAGTGAGTTTGACAGCATCACCTGTGACGGTTGGTAGTTGCTTAATTGCGGAGAGACCGCCCTTAGCTAGAATGTTATTGCCATATGGCAATGCGTAACTAGGTCGCTTAACACGGGTGAAGCGACTGGATGGTTTGAATTTGAAATACAAATCACCACTCCCGTAATAGTTGCCCATTTTTTTGATGACTGACTTCTTTAGGTGATAACTTAAGTCAGCTCGGTAGAAACCGTCATTCAGGATATATGGTTGCCATGATGTGATAGCACGGCTAGCCACGATTGTGCCCTTGGGGACAGTGAACTTCTTATAAGTCACCTTTTTAGGATTACTTTTGCTGTAGAACATTAATTTAATGCTGGTCGCCTTATTTGCACGGTAATACCAGTTACTGAACATGCCTTCGTACTTACTCAAACTGGCTGTTGTAAGCCGAGTTGCGCCATTATCGGTTGTTGCAGCGTTTGCAGTGGTCGTAATGGTAAGTCCTGCAAGTGCGGCAACGGTAACCGTTAATAGTGATTTAACGTGTGTCATTGTCATCCCTAAAGCCCCCTAATGGCGTGATTAGTTGTTGCGGTTATTGTAGTCGATATGTTTGATGATAGCTATGAATTTGATGGCAATTTTATGAAATTGTAAAGTTAACACGATGCCAGCGGTGGGTTCAAGTCTATGGGTCAAATCACGCATTCAAGCACAACATGGTACAATGAACCTAACTACGGCAAACGAGGTGGACAAATGATTAAATTAGTTGCGTTGGATCTCGACAACACGCTCCTGACCAACGATAAAAAAATTAGCTTAACCAACGAAAAGGCCTTGAAGGCGATTCATGAACAAGGCATCAAAGTCGTTCTGTGTACTGGCCGGCCAATCAATGCGATTTGGCACTACATTGAACAACTTGGATTGACTGAGCCAACGGATTATACGATTACGTTCAACGGTGCGTTGGTCATCAACAACACTAGTCGAGAAGTCCTTGCTCAGCAGGGCCTGTCAAAAGCAGATTTGGTGCCACTGCACGAGTTCTGTGCAGCTAATGGCTTCCCAATGGACGTGTTGAACTTCGAACAAGTTTACCCAATTACTGACTTAAACGACTCCATTTACCAACTTGGTGGCGACATTAAGTTTGAACCAACGAGCTTTGATGATCTCCCAGATCAACTGTACGCCAAGACGGTAGCCGCTGCTGATCCAGCAATTATTGACCGACTTCAGGCAACGCTGCCGGATGAGTTGAAGGCCAAATACCACATTGTGCGGTCTCAACCCCACATTCTGGAATTCCTGAGCTTAACGACTGATAAGGCGGTTGGCTTGAAGGCGCTGCTGAACCACTTCGATGCTGATTACAGTAACCTGATGGCGTTCGGCGATGCTGAGAACGATACTGGCATGTTGAAAGCGGCCGAAGTTGGCGTGGCAATGGCGAACTCGCAACCGGCAATTTTGAAATTGACTGATTACCACACGGATACCAATGAGAATGACGGTGTGGCGCAGTTTGTGAACAAGTATTTTGCAAAGTAAGCACAAAAAAGATTCAGACCAACTGGCCTGAATCTTTTTAATTATAATGGTTAGTTAGCTGCAAACAGTTTCGTGAGATAGGTCATGAACGTTGCCAAGTAACGGTCAGCGTCAACGTTGATTCCAACTTTCACGTTAGTTTCGGGTTGATCCAAGCGAGCTTGGTCACCGATGGTCCGCCCGTAAGTGGCAGGGTCAGTCGAAACAAACATGTTAAGGCCTAACGTGGTCAAGAAGCTTGGGTCTAAGGCAACCCCAACGGCTAACGGATCGTGCAGGGCACAACCAGGCACTTGTGGGTTGGTTTCTTCGTAGGCTTCGATGTAGTAGTCCACGAGGTCGGCGAAGGCCGTTCCGGCAGCGGTGTTGAGTTCACGCCATTGTGACGTTTCCTTGCGGGTCAATAGGGTTCGCAGGGTAACGTCCAAGCCAACCATGGTCAACTTCATTGGGCTGGTAAATACGGCGTTGGCCGCTTCAGCATCTTGGTTGATGTTGGCTTCGGCGTAGGCGTTCACGTTACCTTCAACGGTCAACGCGCCGCCCATCAGCGTCACGTTGCCGATTTCGGTCGCAATTTCAGGGGCCTTTTCAAGCGCCTTGGCTAAGTTGGTCAAAGGACCGGTTGGCACTAAGGTCAAATCCTTGCCGTACTTATGAACGGCGTCAATCAAGAAATCCACGCCAGACGTGGTTTCAAGTGCCCGCTTAGGTTCTGGCAGGTCAACTTGGCCAATCCCGTTTTCACCGTGGATCCGGGCACTAATTGGCATCCGGTCAAAGTGGTCGCTCACAAGTGAGTGGCTTTCGCCCAAGTAAACGGGCACATCGGTCGTCCCTAAGAGTTCCAAAATCTTAAGGGCGTTGATGCCGCCTTCCTTAACGTAAACGTTCCCGTAAGAACCGATGATCCCAATCAGATCAACGTCCGGAGCAGCTAAAGCGTAGGCAATCGCCATTGCGTCGTCAATCCCAGTATCTAGGTCTAAAATCATTTTCTTTGTAGCCATTCAAAAACCTCCATGGGCGGCAGTAAGGGGTGCCACCCGATTTAATGAGTTGAAAGCGCTAAACGATACACTATAATGATAAGTGAACTGAAAACTAAACACAACACTTTGCAACTAAGTTTTGCGTGAGAATTGTTGCAAGCGAGAGGAGCTGGCATGAGTCAAACTGAATTGAAAGAACTAGGCAAGAAGCGTCATCGCGATAATCTCTTCGATGACGCGACTAAGGAATTGAACGAATGGACGGGAGAAGATACCGTCGTTGAGATCCATATGTTTCGGATGTTTTCGGAAGTGTTTAAACGTCATAATAAGGATGAAGCGGATGCGCTGTTTATCGTTGGCACGAAAACGACGACACCCAGTTTGGAACAGGTGTCTTCCGCTCCGGTCAAACCGTGGCTGTTTACCCGGGTTATGGCGCTATTGGGTGCTAGCTTTGGGTTATTAACACTGTTGTTTTTGGTGTTTCACAGTGATAAGGCCGTGCCCGGAATGATCTTTATTGGGTCGTTAGCGGTACCATTTTCGTTAGCCATTATGTTTTTTGAAATTAACGTGTACCAAAATATCTCGGTGTTTCAAGCCACGCAGGTCTTTTTGATCGGTGGGATTGCGTCATTGATTGCTACGATGGTGTTGTATGAGATCATTCCGTCGGGCAACGGTGTCGATTTGCCATCAGCGTTAGCCATTGGCTTCATTGAAGAAACCGCAAAGTTGCTGATTATCGGTTACTTCATTAACTCGTTTCGGGTAAACTATATCTTTAATGGGTTGTTGATTGGTGCCTGCGTTGGGGCTGGCTTTGCGGTCTTTGAAACGTCTGGCTACACCGGTGAATTTGGGTTAGTGACCCTGTTTGTGCGTAGTTGGCAGGCAATTGGGACTCACACCATCTGGTCAGCCATTGTTGGTGCAGCGATTATTTTAGCCAAGGAAAACCGGCAGCCGGTTCAAGGTAAAACGATGGCGCGACCAAAGTTTTTACGATTTTACGTGTTGGCGATGTTACTGCACGCCGGCTGGGATTGGCAGGTGCCGTTGCCGTTTTTGAATGTCTTTGATTTACAAAAATGGTTGTTGATCATTGCCGGATGGGTGGCCATCTTCGTGCTGATCAACGCAGGCCTGCGAGAGGTTCGAACGCTACAAGGACAACGCATTATTAATTGAAAGTAGAGGATGACACAGTGACAGAAAGTTATGATTTAACGATTATTGGTGGCGGCCCCGCGGGAATTTTTGCGGGTTTTTACGCTGGGATGCACGAAGCAAACGCGCAGTTGATTGAAAGCTTGCCGCAGTTGGGCGGTCAGGTGCAGGCCCTGTATCCTGAAAAGCACATTTTGGATATTGCCGGCATTCCGGATATTCAGGCGCAGGATTTGATTAAGCAGCAGGTCAAGCAGTTAGCGCAATTTCCAATCACCCAGAAGTTGGACCAGACCGTGACTGATATTCAGCGGACGGCGGATGGCTTTATGGTGACCACGCCAGCTGGAACCAGTGAGAGTAAGGCCATTGTGATCGCCGTTGGGAACGGTTCGTTTTCACCGCGACCATTGGTGATCGATAACGCAGCTGAATTGCAGGGTAACCATCTATTTTACGCGGTGACTAACGTTGAACAATTCCGGGACAAGCGCGTCTTGATTGCGGGTGGTGGTGATTCCGCTTTGGATCAAGCGTTGATGTTGGCGCCGGTTGCGAAGAGCGTTCAGTTGGTGCACCGGCGTGATGAGTTCCGGGCGTTGGAACACACGGTAGCGCAGGTGAAGGCTTCTGATATTGAAGTGACGACGCCATACATGATTAAGGCAGCCGAACCGGTTGCTGATGGGTTGGCAGTCACGCTGAAGAAGATGCGTACGGATGAGACGATCACCACGGTGGTGGATGATATCGTAGTGAGCTACGGCTTTACGTCCGACCACAAGACGGTGGATGCTTGGGGCATTGATTTGGAGACGGAACGGCATTTGTTTAAGGTCGATACCACGATGCAGACGAGTGAACCCGGTATTTACGCCATTGGTGATGGGGTCACGTATCCTGGCAAGCAGGCGTTGATCGCCACGGCCTTTGGTGAAGCACCGATTGCGGTGAACGCCATTATGCAAACATTGTATCCAACGCGGCGGGGACCAGCTCACAGTTCATCAATTCGGCCCGTTAAATAACTCAACTGAAATCGGTTTCAGAATCAACTAACGCCCGTTCGGACAAAATGCTATACTTGACTTAACAAATCGAAATGAGGTGTCAGGGTTATGACTAAGCTTAACTTATACGTGGTCCGTCACGGTCAAACGTACTTTAACATCTACAACAAATTGCAGGGGTGGAGTAATTCACCGTTGACCCAAAAGGGAATCGATGGGGCTGAGGCGACCGGCGAGCGGTTGGCAGATGTGCATTTTGATGCAGCTTACTGTAGTGATACGACTCGGGCAATGGATACGGCGAAAATCATCTTGTCGAAGAACACGGCATCAGACGTCAAGGAACCAACGACGGCGATGAACTTCAGAGAAGAGTTCTACGGCTACTTCGAAGGCAACGACATGGCGCAAGCGTGGTACTTAGCGGGCGCCCCACACGGCCTACCAACCTTTAAGGACATTGTGGCCAAATACTCTATTGCCAAAGCCAAGGACTACTTGAAGGATGCCGATCCATTCCACCAAGCCGAAAATAACGACGAGTACTGGCAACGAGTCGACAAGGGCTTCGATATCATTCGTCAAAACCCTGACTTAAAGGACGGCGACAATGTCTTATTGATCAGTCATGGCAACACCTTGCTGAGTTTGATGGAACGTTATGCGGGTGGCAAGTACGATTTGAGTGTGCGGCCAGCTAATGGGAGTTTGACTCGGTTGACTTTGACTGATAGTGATATTTTGGTGGAGAGTTATAATCAGTAGAGCGTCAACCAAAGCGTTTAGAGAGTGGAGTACAACAAGACCCCAATAAAACTGGCCGGGCTTTGGCCAGTTTTATTGGGGTCTTGTTGTATGCAACTCTCTGCTTTGGTTGGCGCGTTTCGGCGTGGTGGCCAGAAAGCGGTTGAGAGGGCAAACTTCAGACTGCGAATGGCGTGCGGAAAGGTGAAAGTTAAGTCTGAGCCGAAAAACAACGTAGTAGCAATGCACGTCGCCAGAAGCAGTCGGTAACGGCGTGGGGCAAGTTTGATTGTCGCCTCGTTGTATGCAACTCTCTGCTTTGGTTGACGCGTTTCGGCGTGGTGGCTAGAAAACGGTTGGGAGGACAAACTTCAGAATACTGATGACGTGCGGAAAGACAAAAGTTAAATCAGAGCCGAAAACAACGTAGTCGCAAAGCACGTCGCCAGAAGCAGTCGGCGGCCGGGCTTTGGCCAACTTTATTGGAGATTCGTTGTATGCAACTTTCCGCCCGGTCCCTAACCGCCTAGTAATACCCGCTACTTAAATTTCCCATAAAAACCCCAACCCACCCTGCAAAATCCCCCAAAATCTGCTACACTGATTATCAGCTATACACGTCGTTAATTAAAGGAGCCATCATCTTGGATTTGCTGAAACGTATCTGGCAGAAAACCAACACGCGGCTGGGGTTTGCTACATTATTGGTCATTTGTTTTTGGCTGAAGACCCTGGTGGCCTACTTCGTTGATTTTCACATCGTGTTAAACGATCCCTTACAGTTTATTCTGTTTGTGCTTAACCCGATTGCGACTGCCATCATTCTTTACAGTCTCGCGCTGTATGTTAAACCAGCGCGGCTGTTTTATTTACTGGTTATTGTCATCGACATTTTGAACACTGTGCTGCTGTACCTCAACGTTATCTATTACCGGGAATTCACTGACTTTATGACGGTTGCGACGATGCTGGGGTATTCGAAGGTCAATCAAGGACTGAGTGGAAGCTCGATTGCCCTGACATCGTTTCATGACGTGCTCTTCTGGATTGACATCGTGGCCGTGGTCGTCTTGCTACTCACTCGACGGATCAAGACGGATCAGCGACCACTCAACTGGCGGGCGGCCTTTGCCACCACGTCAGTTGGCTTTTTAGTCCTCGGCCTTACGATGGCCGTCAGTGAAATGAACCGACCACAGTTGTTAACGAAGACCTTTGACCGGTCGTATATTGTCAAATACCTGGGGATCGATACCTTCACGGTGTACGATGCCGTTAAAACCCAACACACCAACGATGTTCGGGCGACCGCGAAGAAGTCGCAGTTGAGTGGCGTATTTAAATTTATGAAGAAAAACTACGCCAAGCCGAATAAGCAGTTCTACGGTAAGGCGAAGGGCAAAAACGTTATCGTGATCCACTTGGAGAGTTTCCAACAATTCCTGATCGACAAAAAGGTCAACGGCAAGGAAGTTACGCCGTTCTTGAATAAGTTGTATCACAGTCAATCCACCTACGCTTTTGATAACTTCTTCAACGAAGTCGGGCAAGGGAAGACCAGTGATGCTGAAAACATGCTGGAAACCAGTACCTACGGCTTGCCGCAGGGGTCGTTATTCTCGCAACTGGGGAGCGATAACACCTTCCAAGCTGCGCCAGCGATCCTGAACCAGCGTGCAGGCTACACGTCGGCAGTTTTCCACGGGAACGTGGCTAGTTTCTGGAACCGAAACAACACTTACAAGAATATGGGCTACCAGTACTTCTTTGATGCCAGCTACTATGACACCTCAGGCGATAAATCGCTCGGATTTGGCCTGAAAGATAAGCTCCTGTTCAATGATTCGGTGAAGTACCTAGAACGGCTCCAGCAGCCATTTTACGTCAAATACCTCACCGTGACGAACCACTTCCCATTCTCCTTGGATAAGGAAGATATGGATCCGAACTTTAAGGCGCCGGATACGGGAAACAAGACTGTGGACAACTACTTCGTCACGGCTCACTACCTTGATCAATCATTGAAGGAATTCTACAGTTACCTTTATAAGACTGGCCTAGCGAAGAACACGCTGGTCATGTTGTACGGTGACCACTACGGCATTTCTAACTCTGAAAACAAATACCTCGCTAAGGAACTGGGTAAGGATCCAGACGACTGGACGGACTTTGATAATACCCAACTGCAACGGGTACCGTTGATGTTTAACATGCCGGGAACGAAGGGCGGTCGCATCAGTCACGAATACGGTGGCGAAATTGACGTGCTGCCAACGTTGCTGCACCTGTTAGGCATTAGTACCAAGCAGTACATCCAGTTCGGGACGGACCTGTTCTCAAGAGAACACCAGCCAGTAGTGGCATTCCGAAACCAAGATTGGATCACGAAGAAGTACACCTGCTTGTCGGGCACTTTATACGACAATCATACGGGACAAGAAATCCAGCCGGATAAGAAACTGAAGGCGAAGATGGACAAGATTCAGGACCGGGTAGGGGAGGAATTGCACCTATCAGATTCATTGAATCAGAAGAACTTGTTGCGGTTCTACACACCAAAAGGCTTTAAGTCGGTTGATGCGAGAAAGTACAACTACGCCGATGGTCTGTTGAAGGAAGTTAATATCGAAAAGAAACTGGGCAAAAAGTCAACCAGCTTGTACAGCAAGCACGGCGGCACGACCCAGTCACTCTTCAAGACAGATGCGCCAGAGTTGAATCATAAGTCGACGGATTCTAACCGAATTAAGATTACTAATCCGGATGCGGATTCGACAAAATAGAGCGAAAAAAGAAGCGTTTAGGGAGTGAAATATAAGGGCGTCCCAACGTAACTGGCCGGGTTTTGGCCAGTTGCGTTGGGACGCCCTTATATGCAACTCCCTGCTTCTTTTTTCGCGTTTCGGCGTGGTGGCCAGAAAGCACTTCGGATGACGAACCTCAGAATGCCGATGACGTGCGGAAAGACAAAAGTTAAACCAGAGCCGAAACCAACGTAATCGCAATGCACGTCGCCAGCACCACTCACCAAAAAAACGCGGCTTTGCCCAGCAAAGCGCCGGCAAACAGCCAGTCCAAGTAACTAAAAAAGCGATGCGCACTGCCAACAACTAAACAGTGCCCATCGCTTTTAAATATCATTCAACCCAACTACTCCACCGAACGTCCATCATGAAAATCAACGCCCTGCTTCGCATAGTAATCCAAAATCTCCTGCCGATGAGATTCAAACTTAGGCGTCAACCCAAGATCATTCCCCATCGTCAAAATCGGTTCATCCAAACTAAACCCAGGGGTTGGGGTCGCCAACTCGATCCGGTTATCACCAGGATCACGCAGGTAGAGACTCTTAAACCAACCACGGTCCCGGTACATTTCAATCTGCCAACCTTGGTTTTCGGCTAAGTCGTATAAACGAAGCAGTTCAGCCTCATCGTCAACACGAAGGGCAACGTGGTCGATACTACCACGGCCAAAGCGGGTGACTTCGTTAAAGTCGGGCGTTTGAACCAGTTTAATTTGCGCTTGGCCCTCTAACTCAACCACGTTATCAGTAACGGTTAAATTCAGTAACTGTTCAAAGAAGGCTTGGGAAGCTGCAACGTCGGGGACGTGAAGTTCCGTACCTAAGAACTTGGTAATTTGGTATTTGGCATCAATGCCGTTATTCGGTACAATTTGCCACTCGGTCAATTGCGTAGGCGTTTCCACCATGGTGATTGGAATCTGTTCCGGATCATCAAACTGCAGGGTTGTCCCGGATGGCGTGACGGTAATGCCATTTGCGGTCAACCGTTTCTGCCAAAAATCAGCACTACCCGTTGGAATTCCTAGTCGAAACCCGTTGATAAAGTGGTTGCCATCAGTTCGGCGTCCCAGCAATGGGAGCACGAAGAAGGTGATCACAGAACCAGGCGTCCCCAGATTATCGCCGTAGAACAGGTGCCGAATGTGAATGTTTTCCTGATTAACGGTGTTCTTAACCAACCGCATCCCCAGCACTTCGGTATAGAAGTGAATATTCTTTGCGGCATCTTTCGTCAGAAGTGAAATATGGTGTGTTTGCACGACCATCGCCTACTTTCGTAATTTGAATTAAGTATAGCAGAATTGGGAAAGGGTGTGTCGGAAAACGATTTGAAAGCGGAGCGTAAGGGTAACCCGGCAGAAAGTCGTGGGTTTGGCGACTTTTTGCCGGGTTACCCTTACGTGCAGCTTTCAGTTTTCCATAACACGTTTAGTCTCGAGGACAGCGATGAAATAACGTCATATCAACCACCAAGCAACACCACGATCACCCAAACAATAATCAATTCCAACAACCGCTAGCCAACCTCCCCAAACCGTGTTAAATTAGTCCTACACGCTAAAAACAAAGGAAGTTAATCATGCTAACCATTAAAAAAGCAACCGGCACCAACAACTCGGTTTATCCCGATGCCGCCAAAATCAGACAAGCGGTGTTCGTTAAAGAACAGGGCATCGATGCCGACCTAGAATTTGACACCTTAGACGCTCAAACGACCCACTACGTCGGCTACATAGATGATCAACCAGTTGTCACGGCGCGGTTAAATGCAACCGATGAGTGGCATATTCAGCGAGTTGCAACCTTAGCCTCAGAACGTCATAACGGGTACGCCGTGCAGTTACTCAAGCAACTTATTGCGGACGCCGAACCAGGTAGTTTACTCAGTTTAAATGCGCAGGAAACTGCCATCGGTCTCTACAAACAACTCGGATTTGAAGTTATCGGTGAGCCATTCCAAGAAGTGGGGATTACCCACGTTGCGATGCAACGGAAAAAGTGACCCAAATGTAAGAATCCGGTGAGTTTTGGGGTTTTTCAGCGGAATCATTTGCTACTGGCCCTATGAATGTGAAATAATGAAAGTAGCAATCCCTGAGAGGTGGAGCACCCACATGGAAAATAGAAAAAAATTACCGAACTTTGTTGATTTAGACCTGTTAGTTTTTCGAATCGGTGAACTGAGTCGGATGACGGGCATTTCATCCCGTCAATTACGTTACTGGGAACAACGCGGCTACATTTCCGCGATGGACCGTGAAGATGAGCATAAAGCCCGGTTGTATAACTTTCATACCCTGATTCAGGTCCTGATCATCAGTCGGTTACTGGACGAAGGGTACCGATTACCAAGTGCCGTTGAAAAGATGCACGACATGGTTAAAAAAATGAGCATTACTCGGGAGTTTTTCACGCGGGCGTTCCAAGGCATCGAAGTCGATGGCGACACCGTCAAGATGAACCTCGGGTACTTCGATGATGCGCATACGCAGACGTTATACGGCCTGAACGAAGACGGTCATATTCGCTATGAAGTTGAGCCAGCGCATCCTGAACAATGATATTGATTGAGCCTAGCTGTTATCAGTTGGGCTTTTTTGTTGTCGCTTGAGTTTGGCGATAGTGTGCGAAGTTTGTTAAGCTTGGCTTCGTTGGCGCGTTAATCATGGATGATATTGTGGGCACAACCGGTCGGTCAGAAAATTTGGGCTGGAACGCC
>NZ_BAABMI010000056.1:0-36417 GCF_054785195.1 Secundilactobacillus muriivasis
GCGCCTTGAGACGCTGGCAGGTACATAGGCCTTATAGGCCGAGTGCAAACCACCCGTTTTACGGGTGGTTTTGATTGAACGATCCAGCCGTTAACGTTGGTGTCGGAAATGTAACTTTTGAACCTGGTTGTCGTAACAACTGGCACATTCACCACGATGGCTTCCAAATTTTACTGGTCACGGGCGGTGAAGGCTGGTACCAAGAAGCTGGCCAACCAGCGCGCCATCTCGTACCTGGTGACGTTGTGGTGACTCACGATGGCGTTAAACACTGGCACGGCGCAACTAAGGATAGCTGGTTCTCACACATTGCCATCACTGCCGGCACGCCAGAGTGGTTGGAAGCCGTTAGTGACGACCAGTACGCTGCCGTTGAAAAGGAGACGAAGTAATGGTGAAAAAACAAACTGCAGGACGCGATAACTTGGGTGAGTTTGCGCCTAAGTTCGCTGCTTTAAACGATGACGTGTTATTCGGGGAAGTTTGGGCGCGTGAAAAGCAGATGTCAGCGCGTGATCGGAGTTTGATCACCTGTTCAGCGCTTATGGCACAGGGCCTCTTTCCACAACTGGAAGCGCACATGAAGATGGCTAAGGAAAACGGTGTGACGAAGGGCGAAATGGTAGAATTGATTACCCAACTTGCTTTCTATACCGGCTGGCCAAAGGCGTGGTCGGCATTCGGGATTGCTAAGGAAATTTTCACGGATTAAAATTATTGTACAATTGAGTTGCGTACTTAAAGGTTGTGTCATCGACAACACAACTGAAAAGGAGCAACATCATGAATTTACTCAAACAAGGGTTACTGTTATTGGGTATGCTGGGCGGATTATTGACGGAGCCGCTATCGAGTCGCGCTAAGTTGGTTACCCGGACGGAATTTACTCGGGGACAGCTACCGCGGATGACGCAGTGGTCGCAGTTTCAGTCAGCAGATCGGACAACCGACCGCGCGCCTTTATCTGTAGGGTCGGTTTGGACGCCAGCAACGCAACGTTGGCAACAAACGACGATCACGTACCGGTTAGCCCCGATGTCGGCATATTACCGTCAAATTTGGCGTTCAGCGGCGAGACATTGGAGTCGGGTGAGTTTAATTAACTTGGTTGAAACAAAGGCGAAATCAGCGGATATTACGGTTCGGACGAAGAGGCAACCGGCGCACGTTGCCCCAAGCATCGTGGGGATGACGACTTCACGGCATTATAGTCGGACGAAGCTAGCCAATCTCAACGTACTCGCAACGGCGACCGCTACGTTATATCGAGATGCAACGAAGGCCTTACGCTACACGCGACTACAACGGATTCACGTTGCAGAGCATGAATTTGGTCACACATTAGGCCTACAACATGCGCCATTTCAGCAAAGTGTGATGTACTACGTGACTAGGGATCGCACGATTACGGTTGCGGATATTCGTGGCATTCAACGCGCTTACGCAAATTAGGTTGAGTTTGCTGATTATTTTGAGATAAGTAATTGACAATTCTATAATTCGGCGTATCATATTTCTCAACTTATGACCGCTTGAAGGGAGCTGGGCGCGTGAAAAGAACGTGGATGATTACCGGATTAAGCAACGGCTTTGGCCAAAAATTGATTCAAAATTTAATCAAGAAGGGTAAGCAAGCAACCACTAATGCTCAGCAAGAACTGAAAGTTAACAGTTCGCGCAATCAGGGTAGGGTGGATGTGTTGATTAATCTTCGCTAGAGTGCGGAACGAAACGGTTTGAGAGCGGCGTGTAAGGGCAACCCGGTGAAAGCCCCGGGCTTGGGGTTTTACCGGGTTACCCTTACACATAGCTCTCTGCCCTGAGTAGCACGTTTCGGCTTGAGGACAGTAACGAACAAAATGCGGAGCAACATGTTTTGAATCGAAAACAGCAACGAACCAAGTAAAAAGTGAATTTGAAAGAACTGTCGATTATATCGGTGGTTCTTTTTTGTTGATTATATTTGTGTGTAACGGTAGAGAAAACGCGTAAATTTGACGTCATTTAACCAGTTATTTTCAGAATGCTTAAAACAACAGAAAATTACCCACCACGCGCTTTTCGGCCATCGTTCCGCACGTTGTCACAACAGTAACTCAACCGTTTTCAATGAACAAAAAATCAAGTGATGTTGATTGACAAATCACCGATATGCTTGTATTGTAATCAGTTAGTTAGCTAACAGTGTCGGCTAAGTTGACACTGTTCAGTAAACGTTTTACGTTAATTAGGAAATTGGAATGAGAGAAGGCAGAAGTGGTGTTAGAAAAAACGGTTTATCGGCAATTACTGAGTCGGGCATTTGACATTCCCGTTACAGTAACCTATTGGGATGGTAAGTTAGAAGCTTATGGTGAAGGCGAACCGGTTGTTCAAATTAAGATCAACAAGGAAATTCCGTTGAAAGAAATGACGGATAAGCCAACCTTAGTTTTAGGCGAAGCTTACATGAAGGGCGACATTGAAATTGACGGTTCAATTCAAGAGCTCGTTGCGTCAGCCTATCGTCAAGCAGGGAGTTTTTTGAAGCAAAACTCATTCTTGAAGCACTTGCCAAAGATGTCTCACTCTGAAAAATCTAGCCAAAAAGACATTCAAAGCCATTACGATATCGGTAACGACTTCTACGAAATGTGGCTTGATGACACAATGACTTACTCATGTGCCTACTTTGAACACGATGACGATACGTTGGAACAAGCGCAATTGAACAAGGTCCACCACATCTTGAACAAGTTGCACCCAGAATCTGGCAAGCGGTTGTTGGATATTGGGAGTGGCTGGGGCACCCTGTTGTTCATCGCCGCTGAAGAATACGGCTTGAACGCTACCGGGGTAACGTTGAGTCAAGAACAATACGATTACACGAAACAACAAATTAAGGAACGCCACCTTGAAGGTAAAGTTGACGTTTTACTAGAAGACTACCGTGAAGTGGACGATCAATTTGATTACGTCACTTCCGTTGGGATGTTCGAACACGTTGGGAAGGAAAACCTTGGGTTATACTTCCAAAAAGTGGCCGACTTCTTGGTACCAGAAGGTCGCGCGTTAATTCACGGAATCACTGGCCAACACGAAGGCGCTGGGGTGGATCCATTTATTATCAAATACATCTTCCCAGGTGGCTACATTCCTAACGTTTCTGAAAACTTGAAGCACATCATGGACGCTAAGTTACAGTTCTCTGACATCGAACCACTCCGTCGTCACTACCAAAAGACGTTGGAAATGTGGTATGCCAACTACGAAACTGTCCGTGAACAAGTGATTGCCAAGTACGGCAAGGAATTTGACCGCATGTGGTCACTTTACCTGCAAGCTTGCGCCGCTTCATTTGAGGCCGGCAACATTGACGTTATTCAATACTCATTGGTTAAAGCACCAAGTGGTACTGGTTTGCCAATGACGCGGGATTACGTTTACGAAGAAGATAAGGTTAAAGCTTAAGTATTATGAATCGCTCTCTGATTGAGGGCGATTTTTTTGTGCAGTGTGCGGAGCGAGGCGGTCAGAAGGCGGCGTGTAACGGGCTCTAAGGTAAACTACCGGTTTTTGGTAGTTTGGCTTAGAGCCCGTTACACATAGCCTTTTGCCTCGCGCAGCACCATTCGGCGTGGTGGCCAGAAAACGCGTGGTTGACAAGTTTTTACAACTTTAGGAACCCTGGGAATAACAGTTGAAGTGGCGCCGAATTTCGTAGTCTGAGAACGCCAGCCTTTATGCGACTTTGGCGAGCGAAGCGATGACAAACAGCCTACACCACAATCGCGTTTAATACTTAAGCTAGCCGTAATTGGCAGCGCAAAAAACACCATCACCCGGGAAATAACAGGTGATGGTGTTTTTATCATTAGTTGAAAAAGTTAACGCAATTATTCCGTCCGTAAAGCAGTCGCAGCATCCTTCTTAGACGCCATTCGTGCCGGAACGTGACCACCAAGTACGGTGAGCACGGTACTGATAATAATCAGGATAATCGCATGCATTGGGTTCAACTGCGCAACGTTACTCAAGTCGGTCATGCCTTTCAGCACGGCGTTGATTGGGAAGGTTGCCAGCCATGCAATCACGATCCCGATGACCCCAGAGGCGACCCCGAGGATCGTTGTTTCGGCATCAAACACCCGGGTAATATCGCGTTTCCGGGCACCGAGGGCTTTGAGGACCCCGATTTCCTTAGTCCGTTCCAGAACGGAGGTGTAGGTAATGATACTGATCATGATCATACTCGTGACCAGTGAGATACCAGCGAAGGCCACTAAGACGTAGGTAATCGCGTCCATCAAGCCGCCAGTCAGCTTCGACACGGAGCCGGCCATGTCGGTGTAGATAACCTTATCAGCCTTGGATTTGCCTTTGTTGTAGGCGTCTAGGTATGAGAGAACCTTATCCTTAGCCTTGAAGTTGTTGGGGTAAATTAAGATGCTAGAAGGTGTTTTGGAACCGCCTAAGTAGCTGATGAGTTGTTCTTTGGCGGCGCTTGAATCAACCGTTGCGCCAGTCAGAACGTTACGGGAACTAGCCTTTTGCGCCTTCACAATGTCTGAAGTCGCGTTTTGATCGACAAGTTCCTTTGTTAAGCGATCGCTGTAGGCAAATCCAGGGGAGAGGATGCCTTCCTCGTTAGCGGATTTGACCCGCAGAACACCGACCACGTGGAGCGTCTTATTGGCGCTATTCTTGTACATTGAAGCGTAATTGGTGTTTGGCAAGAACATCGTTGCCCGTTGGGTGTAGTAGGCGTTGTTGGAAACCGTCTTGAAGGTTGTGCCAACGATCTTGTTGAAGTTTAACTTTTGACCGTCTTTAACGGTGTAGCCAAGGTTCTTCAACGCGTTGATGTTGGTTGAATTATCCTTATTCACGATCAACACGACGTCAGTTGCCTTAGATGGGAAGCTCCCGGAAATCGCTTTATAGTGCTTCTTGAGGAAGCTGACCTTACCGGCGTTGTCGGTTGGGTATGATGAGACGCCGACGCCAGTGCTGCTGGCCATCATGCTACTGTAGTCCACGCCGTTAGCCTTACTTTGGTCGGTGTTAGAGAGTTGAACGGGTTTGATTTTGCCGTTCACATCGCGTAACAGGTTCATGCCGGTCGTGTAGGTATAGCCAATGTTTTTCCCGTATTTGGGATTCAAATCATTCACGTAATTGAGGTACTTTTGGGTTAATTTGTTGGTGTGTTGCGCCTTATCTGAATCGCTGATTTTAGCTACCACGGTGTTGTCCTTAGAGAAGTGTTCCTTCTTGTTGGCCATGCCCGTTTGTGAGGTGGCATTTTGCGAAATCGTGACCGGATATTGCGCCAAGGTGTTCGACTGTGTTTTGTCGATTTGGCGTTGGAAGCCGTTGGATAACGCCAAAACGATTGCGATGCCGATGATCCCGATGCTGGAGGCAAAGGCGGTCAGGAACGTTCGGCCCTTTTTCGTTCGAATGTTGTTGAAGGAGAGTTTGAGAGCGGTGGTGAAATGCATCTTGGTCTTCTTCAATTCAAACTGATCGGTACTTTCAGCTTCGTTGTATGGGTTAGAATCCTTTTGAATCTTCCCGTCCGCAAATTCAATGATTCGGTCCGCGTACTGGTGCGCCAAATCTGGGTTATGAGTAACCATGATGACGAGGCGCTCTTTAGAGAGTTCCTTGATCAATTCCATGATTTCAACGCTGGTGACGGTGTCTAACGCGCCGGTTGGTTCGTCACAGAGTAAAATTTCGGGGTCGTTGGCAATTGCCCGTGCGATGGCGACCCGTTGCATTTGCCCGCCAGAGAGTTGGTTAGGCTTCTTGTGCATATGATCGCCCAAACCAACCCGTTTAAGAGCGGCGATGGCCTTTTCTTTCTTTTCGGCAGCGGGGACACCACTTAACGTCATCCCTAATTCAACGTTGTCAATGATGCCGAGGTGCCCGATCAGGTTGTAGCTTTGGAAGATAAAGCCAACTGAGTTGTTCCGGTAGGCGTCCCAGTCAGAAGCACTAAACTTCTTGGTCGATTTCCCTTTAATAATCAAATCGCCGGAATCGTAAACGTCCAGCCCGCCAATGCCGTTCAGCATCGTGGTCTTCCCGGACCCACTAGGGCCAAGAATCGCGACAAATTCCTGCTTCCGAAAGGCAACGGAAACGTCGTCTAAGGCTTTGGTGACGGTGTCGCCAACTTCGTAGTATTTTTTAATATGTTGTAGTTCAAGCATGTTTTGTAGCCCCCGTTCTTAGGGGTTATTATACGGTAGTACAGAGAGTGGAGCAAGGCGTTCAGAGAGCGGAGCCTAAGGGGCTTCAGCCAGAAACTCCGGGTTTTGGAGTTTGTGGCTGAAGCCCCTTAGGTGCAGCTCTCTACCTTGCGGAACTCATTTCGGCGCAGTTGCCAAAAAGCAGTACCGTCAGCAAACTTCACAATATAATCGATCACGGACCAACAAAAGCTCAATTGGCGCCGAAAATAAGTAATAGCAATGTGCGTCGCCAGTACCACTATAAAGTAATGCAGCTCCCAATTTTTGGGGATTTGTGGTAGGCGGGACTTAGGTACAGGCCTCACGGTAAACAGCTAATCAACACCTTACCCCAAACCATCACCCAGGAAATACGCCACCACCAACAAAACCCAACCCACAAAAAAAATCACCATCCCAAACCGCCGCGGGCAGTCCAGAATAGTGATCATTAAAACGGGTTATTCAAATTCGCCACACCAGCGAACTTTAAAGTTAAGTGAATGATGAAACGTTACTTTTTCCGCTTTGCGTCCCGAATAATCTTCATCGCGCGTTTGCGGGTCTTCAAACTGGAACTCTTAAGTCGGCGGTAAGCACTAGCTAAATCAGTTTTTTCCATCGAGATAACCTCCTACCAGCTGGCTTTACGAACCCCAGGAATTTGGCCCAAGTGAGCGTACATTCTGAAGTTCAGACGAGACATCCCAAATTGGCGCATGTAGCCACGGGGGCGACCATCTAAACGGTCACGGTTCCGCAGCCGGTTAGGGTTGGAATCCTTAGGCAGGCGAGCCAATGCGGCGTAATCGCCCTTAGCCTTTAGTTCCTGACGTAGCTCAGCGTACTGAGCGATAAGCTGTTGTTGCCGGTTAAACTTAGCAATCTTTGATTTTTTTGCCATAACTACTCCTTTGACGTTAACAAGTGAAATGATTAGAAACAACCACTTAAATGAGCCACTTACAATTTGTCAAGAAACTTAATATAGCAGATTAAAGTGCATTTGGCGACTAATTTGACTCAAAAATATGTAAAACGTAAAAATTACTATTTACATCGCCGACTGAATTCGTTATTATTTAAATCGTTATCATTACGATTTGAGAGAAGGAGTTTGTTATTTTGAGAAAAGAATGGGTAAAGTTAAGTGGGTTGTTGATTGCAGTAGTCGTGATTGGACTTGGCATGAGCGGCTGTGGCCAGCAAAGCAAGTCAGCAACGAACAAGCAACTTAATGTTGTTACCAGCACCGACTTTTATGGTGAAGCGGCGCGGGCGGTCCTAGGCAATAAAGGGACGGTAACGTCGGTGATCAATAACCCGGCCACGGATCCGCACGACTACGAACCCACACCAGCAGTTGCTAAGAAGGTGCATCAAGCTGACGTGGTGGTTGCGAATGGCGTGGGATACGATAGCTGGATGACGAAGCTGACGGCTGATGGTGACTCAAGTCGCGTTATTCGCGTTGGTGAGGATCTGATGAACAAGCAAAACGGGGATAATCCGCATTTGTGGTACCAACCGGAAACGATGCCGAAGTTAGTGACGGCATTGGCAGCTAAATATGCAAAGAAACAGCCGCAAAACAAACGGTATTTTGAAAAAAATGCCAAGGCTTACGTGAAATCACGCCAGCCCATTACCCGGGAAATTGCTAAGATCAAGCAGACTGTAGCGCATACGGGTAACCGGAACGTCTACGTCAGTGAACCAGTTTTCGACTACGCACTGACTGCGATGGGCTTTAAAGTTGCAAACCATGAGTTTGAAGAAGCCATTGAAAATGAAAGTGATCCATCACCAAAATCGATTGCGGCCATGCAGGCGGGGATTAAGTCACGCAAAGTTGCCGTTTTTGTTTAAAACTGTCACCAACTTAGTTAAGCTGGCTAAACAGCACAACGTGCCGGTGTTGCCCGTAACTGAAACGTTACCTAAGGGCAAGACGTACCGGACTTGGTTGCTGAGCGAGTACCAAGCATTAGCTAAGTTGCTTGCTGCCGATAATTAACGTGGTCAACACCCCTGATGTCCGGTTATAATAAAGCCAGAAGTCACACTAAATTGGGGGATAAGCAGATGGACTACACAATTACCGAAGGGGCAACGTTTCCACTGGTCAACTTGACGTTAGCGCAAAATGAGACAGTTCAAATCGAATCGGGTTCAATGGTGTATCACGATGGACGGGTCAGTCTTGAAGGGTCCATGAATAGCAACGGTAAGAAGGGGTTTGGCGGTTTGATGAGTGCCATCGGCCGTTCCGTGACGAGCGGTGAAAGCTTCTTTATTACCCGGGCAATTGGTCAGGCAAACGGTGCGCAGTTAGCGATTGCGCCGAAAACGCCGGGTGCGATTAAGGCGATTCAATTGGATAGCGCGCATCAATGGCGGTTGAACACCGGGGCATTTTTAGCCGGTAGCGATGGCACCACGTATTCGATGACCCGTCAAAAAATCGGTGGCGCCATCTTTGGTGGAACGGGTGGACTGTTTGTGATGGAAACCGCTGGTGCAGGAGAAATGCTGATCAACGCTTACGGTGACATTCAACTGTTACACGTGACGCCGGGCGCACCGCTAGTTGTGGATAACGACCACGTGATTGCTTGGTCGAGTACGTTGGATTACGAAATTAAACCAGCATCTGGATTAGTTGGCTTTACGACTGGCGAAGGACTGGTGAATGCCTTTACCGGGACGGGTGACGTTTATATTCAAACCCGGAACTTGCGTGGCTTGGCGGAGTTGTTGAAGCCGATGATGCCGAGTGGTGGGAATAGTAACTAGGGTTAAATGAGAATTAGAAGGCGGCACTAACATCGCGGTTGGCTATCAAACGTGGTGTTGGGGTCGTTTTTAGGTTGAGGGTCTTTTTTGATTGGTTGTGGCGCTTGGCGGGTCGTTACTGTTACGTAGCCGAAACGTGCTAAAAAATCGCAGGTCCCGGCTATATAAGCAGGATAACAGCATGAACCTCAAAGAGTGGGGGACTATTACAGTTTGATGATGTTACATAGCCGAAACGTGCTAAAAATCGCAGGCCCCGGCCATATAAGCAGGATAATACCACGAACCCCAAAGGGCGGGGTTCATGGCATTATCCTACTTATATTCTGGGGCCTAACCGCGATTTTTAGCACTCTTGCATTTTTCCCCCTCACCCCTTAAACTTACTTATCAGAGACAGAAAATAAACACTAGGGGTGCCACTTTTGGCTGAGATGGGCGTTGCCCGATCCCTCGGAACCTGTTAAGTTAGTGCTTGCGAAGGAAAGTGTTGAAATCATCGGGATCATTAAATGATGGCCTTTCGTGCACAATGTTCATTGTCGCGATGGGCTTTTTTTGTCGAAAAAGAGTGGAGGTTGTTTAGATTGGGAAACACGAAGTTAAGCGGACTGTTCCTGTTATGGATCGGTGCGGCAATTTCGATTGCTGAAATCGTGACGGGGACGTTGATTGCACCGCTGGGGTGGCAAGTTGGGTTAATGGCAATTATTCTCGGCCATGTGATTGGCTGTTTTGTTTTCTTGCTGCCAGCGGGGTATTTATCAGCCCAACAGAACCGAACAGCAATTAAGGCAACGAAAACGGTGTTCGGTGAAGCCGGGGTCACGCTGTTTTCACTACTAAATGCCGTGCAGTTACTCGGCTGGACCGCAGTCATGATCGTTAATGCGCAATTAGCGATGAATGGCATTGCCAAATCACTGTTTCACTACCAATCCGTGATAGTGATGTCAGTGATTGTTGCGGTGATGATCATCATCTGGTTGCTGATGAACCACAATTGGTTGTTTAAAATCAACAACGTCATCGTGGTGTTGCTGGCGATTGGGATGGTACTGATTCTATTCACGATTATCGGTGAGGGTCGGTTGAAAGCCGGCGCCAACTTAGCGCCCATTAGCTTTGGGAGTGCCGTTGAATTGAATGTCACCATGGCCTTATCGTGGTTGCCGTTGATCGGTGACTACACGCAACACACCGACCGGCCGTTTAAGACCAGTTTGGCTAGTGTGAGTGGGTACTTCGTTGGGAGTATCGCAATGTTTGCATTGGGGCTATTCACGGTGATTTTGACGGGGCAATCCGATTTCACAACGGTCTTATCGCACTCCAGCATGGGGCTAGTGGCACTGCTGATCATTGTGTTTTCAACGGTTACAACGACCTTCATGGACGCCTACTCAGCAGCGACGAACGTGGCAAACTTAGTTAAGACGAAGCGGGTCAACTTGATCGCCATCGTCATCACGGTGCTGGGCTTACTGATTGCACTGTTCGTTTCGATGGCGTACTACCAGAACTTCCTGTACGCGATTGGCGCGGTCTTCACACCGTTATTTGCGATTCTATTCGTCAGTGTGTTTTGGATGCATCAACGGTTATCGATCACACTTAACTTTGTGTGGTGGGTGATTGGCGTTGTGGGCTATTCTTGGTTACAGCGGTTGGACTTTTTCTTGGGCACAACATTCTTCTTGTTGCTCGTGCTCAGTATCGGGGTGTATTTGACGAGCCTAGTTGCGCCGAAATACCCACTAATTGAAGATTAACTAACGTTGGTGTAAGGGAGCGAAGACGATGACAAAACGGGTTTATTATATGACCATGACGTCGATTCTGGTGGCATTGGGCGTCATTGGTGGTAGTTTTTTCGAGTTTACGGTGGGCGTGGCTAAAGTGGCGCCGATGCAGCATCTGATCAACTTGATCTCTGGGGCACTACTGGGTCCTTGGTGGGCGTTAGCGCAGGCGTTTTTGACGTCGTTGATTCGTAACATCATGGGAACCGGGACGATTTTAGCCTTCCCGGGAAGCATGTTTGGCGCGTTTTTGAGTGGGTTGATGTTTCGTTACACCAAAAAATTAATTGGCGCCGTGTTCGGTGAACTGATTGGAACGGGGATTATCGGCGCCATCGCGGCGTACCCAATTGCCAGCTGGTTGTTAGGCACTAAGGGCGCGCTGTGGCTGTTTGTGCCAAGCTTCTTCTTGAGTGCATTGGTTGGCGTTGTGATTGGGTATGCGTTGCTGAAGAGTATTTGGAAGACTGTGATTGTGCCGCAGATGAAGAAGTAGAGAGTGGAGAAGGGCGGTTAGAAGGTGGTGTATAAGGGGAGAAAGGCGAAAGCCCTGGGCTTGGGGCTTTTGCCTTTCTCCCCTTATATGCAACCTTCTGCCCATCGGAACTCGTTTCGGCATGGTGGCCTAAAAGCGGTAACGCCTAAAAATCAGCCGAAGCTCCCCGGGCTTGGGAGGTTTGTCTGGCCCGCCTTACACGCAGCTCTCTGCCCATCGGAACTCGTTTCGGCACGGTGGCCTAAAAACGGTAACGCCTAAAAATCAGCCGAAGCTCCCCGGGTTTGAGAAAGGTTTGTCTGCCTCGCCTTACGTGCAGCTCTCTGCCCTTTGGAACTCGTTTCGGCACGGTGGCCTAAAAGCGTCGTCACGCCACCCAACTCGGTTTCCACAAATATCTCATTCAAGTTACCTTTAAATTAAGTTTCCATCAAATCCACCATTTACCAGCTGATACCATGCTAAACTAGACATACTCTGTGAAAAAAGGACGGTCAAAAGCATGGGACAAACACGTGCGTTAAGATTCGGGCTGGTTGGTATCGTTGGCAGTTTAATCGGTTTGAGCACTTGGCTCGGCATCCGGTTATACGCCTCGATCCATTACGCGCCCGTTATTTTGACGATTACTGGCGTTGCGGTTGTAGTGGCGTTGGGCTTACTACTATACGTGGCTTATTGGTTAAATCGAATTTTAAACTATATTGATATGAACGTTGCGTTCTCGGAAGCGTCACTTGAGGCGCTACAGAAGATTAAAACCGCTGTGCTGCGGATGAGCGTGGTGTTGAGTACCACACTGATTGCGTTTTATCAGGCGTCGGCGTTGAGCGGTTCATTTGGTATTTTGATCGTTGGCATGGGCTTTGTTGTCGTGCCGTTTGCGGTCTACGTTTTTTGTTCCGTATTGGAAAAATTGTTAGAACGGGCCATTGAAACCACTGGCCTATGAGCATCAAAAAAAGCGTTCCGGATCATCTCAAATTGAGATCATCTGGAACGCTTTTTTGTGACGTTAAATCAAATGGTAAGCCTCATCAGTTAACTGGAACCGGTCCGTTAAACCAGAGGTGATAGCAACTTTAAAGTCGCGTGTCACGAAAATGGCTTCTAAACCGGGCTGCTTTTCAATCAACGGAATGCCGTTTTCAATGTCTTGATAGAAGCCCTCAGTCGTCCAAATATCGCCGTCGATCGAGTCATCGCTAACAATGGTGACGCTGGCGAGGTCGTTTTTGATGGGATAGCCGGTCTTCGAATCAAACATGTGGTGGTAGTTATGACCGTTAATGACCAAGAACCGTTCGTAGATGCCAGAGGTCACAATGGATTTGGCCGTTGTGGTCAGGACACCCAAGGCAACGTTGCGCTTTTGAACCGGGTTTTGAACGCCGATCCGCCAGAGGCCGTTGGGGTGTACGCTGTTGCCAACCAGTAAAATGTTACCACCGAGGTCGATGATCCCGGTTTGGACGCCGCGGCTCTCCCACAACGCCCGAATCGCGTCGGCAATGTAGCCCTTCGCAATGGCGCCAAGGTCGATTTCCATGCCTGATTTGGTGAGAAATACCGAGTGTTGGGCATCATCGAGCTTGATGTCATCGGGGTTGATCAGTTTAAGTCGTTCCTGAATATCAGCGTCGGCTGGTAAGTTGGCACCGTCAAAGCCAATCTTCCAAAGCTTGACCAGCGGCCCGATAGCGGTGTTAAAACCTAACCGCCACTGACTGACTTCAACCGCCCGTTTGATGAGTTGGTAGACGATGTCAGAAACCGTCACCGCGTGCTGGCCAGCAGCGTGATTGACCGACATCACTTCTGATTCGGTACGGTTCACGGTTAAAAGATCTTCATAGTGCTTGATGAGGTCGTTTCCCGCATCAAGATCCACCTCAGTCGCTGGTTCGTTGACGGAGAGGTTAATGGCGGTGCCGAGCCCGTAGTACGTTTTATGGAGCATAAGTCAAAGTCACGCCTTTCGTGGTTAAATGCAGAGTATATCTCGATGTTAGGCGCAAATCGGTGAGCCGTCAAGCGAGATATTTGTGGGTGTTGATTGATAACCGAACACGGTTAGTTAAGCGTTTGCCGAACATGTTCGGTTGCGGCAACCATTCGCTGTAAACTCCGAGTTACGGCCACTTCCGGCAGGGTTTTAAGCCCGCAATCGGGATTGATCCAGATGCCGTTGTCCGGGAGTGTATCGTGAATTTGGCGAATTTTGGTTTCAATCGCGGCTTCGGTCGGTAATTTAAACCGGGCCGTATCGAATACGCCAAGGCCAACGGGTGTCTCAAAGTGTTGCGCTTTGAGCGCTGGTAAGAGGTTCGGATCGGTGAACGCCAATGAGAGGACGTCCGCATCCAACTGGTCAAGTTCAGGCAAAATATCGGTGTAATGGCCTTCACAGATGTGAATTTGAACCTGAGTGGTGGGCTTAAGCGTGGCGGTCGCTAACCGAATCACCGGAATCGCCCAATCGAGGTAGTCGGCTTGCCAATCGGCGTGACGGAGTGGTAACCGGGTGCGAAAGGCGGGTTCGTCTAACTGAATAATGGCGATACCGTGCTGTTCGAGGGCGGTGGCTTCGTCTTGTAACGCCAATGCAATCTGGGTAGCACTTGTTTTTAAATCGAGATCTTCACGAGGATAGGCCCAACTAGCGAGGGTCATGGGGCCAGTTAAAACACCCTTGATTGATTTTTCCGTCAGGGTCTGTGCAAAGGTCGTTTCTGCCACGGTAATCGGGTGCTGCCACGCAATGTCACCCCAGATGATTGGTGGCTGAGCACAGTAGGTCCCGAACGACTGGATCCAAGCGTGTTCGGTAAACAAAAAGCCGCTCAATTGGTGGTCGAAGTGGGTAATCATGTCCGTTCGGGTGTATTCGCCGGTCACGAATACGTCTAGGCCGAGCTGTTCTTGAAGGGTGATGCCGTCACGGATGCGCTGCTTCGTGTAGGCGTTGAAGTCTGATTCAGATAAGCTTCCCTGAGCGTAGTCCGCAATGGTTTGCCGGTCTTGTTGATTGGTTGGAAATGAGCCAATCGTTTGGGTGGGTAATGCCGGGAAGTTGAACCGCTGTTGTTGCTGTGGTGCCCGTTGTTGTCGCGATTGTTGCCGCTTCATCGTTGCCGGGACTAGGTTGGTAATTCGTTTCGTAACGGCTGAATCAGGCTGAACGCGTGGCTGATCGAATAGTGCTTGATTAGCTGCGAGTTTAGTGATGTCGGGCGCTTTAAGCAGGGCATCCAAGTCGGCTAATTCCCCCAACTTTTCTTCGGCAAAGGCGAGGTGCTGGCGGGTATTTGCCGGTAACTGGGTTTCGGTCGCTACCGTCACGGGGACGTGCAGTAACGAACACGAGGTGGTTAACGTGAGTCGTTCGGCCGGCAGTGTCTGAAGGCGCGCTAATCGGTCAGCGTAGTTGGTACGCCAGATGTTTTGACCGTTGATGATACCAACGAAAAGCTGCTTGTCATCGGGCAGGGGCTGTTGTTGAAGCAGCGCCCAGTTGTGAGAATCTGGCAGTAAGTCTAAACCCAGGCCATCAATTGGTAACGTTGTGAGGTGCGAATAGGCTTCGCGAACATCGCCGAACGCGGTTTGAACGAGTATCCGCAACGATTCCTTTTGAGAAAGGAGTGGCTGGTAAAGCTGGTCGAATAGGGCGAGGTCTGCCGGTGTTGGCGCCAGCACCAACGCGGGTTCGTCCAACTGAATCCAGTCCGCATCCAGCACCATTAAGCGGCGAAATAGGTCGGCGTAGGCGTTCACGAGATCGATAACGTAATCGGCAGGGGCCCGTTTGCCGGTGAAAGTACTGCATTTAAGTAACGTATACGGGCCAATTAAAACGGGGCGAGCATCGTAGCCGAGGGCCTGCGCATCGCGAAAAGCGTGGGTGAAGCGGGTGCCAACGAGGTGCGGAAAGGTGTAGTCGTCAAATTCCGGAACGTAGTGGTTGTAGTTAGTGTTGAACCAGCGATGCATCCGTAACGGCGTGGCCTGTTGCTGACCGTCATCGATCCCCGCAGCTAACGCGAACGATAATTCTAGTGGTGGTAAATGCAGTTGCCGAAATCGCTCAGGTACGAGGTTAAACAACACGGCCGTATCCAAAAAACGGTCCAGTAATGCGAAATCGTTAACCGGAATCTGATCAATGCCGGCCTCATGAAGCGTTGACCAGTTTTGGTGTTGCAGGTCAGTTGACTGTTGAATCAGTTCTGTGATGCTGATTTGGTGCGATAAGTAGTGGTCAACCATGGTTTTGATTTCCAATTGGCGGCCAATTCGGGGGTACCCGGTAATCGTTGTGGTCATAATATGTAGTGGCTCCTTTTCAATTAGATTAACGTTAGTTTAGCGCATTTGGGACCGACAAAACAGGGTGAGTTGATTAATTCGGCGCAACAAAAAACGGCAACTTAGCATCGCACTAAGTTGTCGTTCGAATAGTTGTTCAGTTCAGATTCCAATCAGGCGTTCAGTGCCAGCCCCGAAGCTCGTTTGGTCAACATTTCTTTGATCAAATCAGCCAGGTAGGCCCCAGCTTCAACCGCTGGCACACCACCAGGATGAATGTTTGAAACAACGGTTCGGCGCGCTTCCGGCATGCCGACAGTTGGTCGGTAAGCGAGGTAGGCACTCATGGATTTAGCAGTTACCAGCCCTGGCCGTTCGCCAATGAGGAGGCAAACTACGTCAGCTTGAGTGGCTTCACCGAGGTAGTCTTCGGTGCCAACTCGGGCAAAGTGGATGAAGGGAATCGGCCCGATGGTGAGGTGATCCAGCGCTAGTCCTTGGGTAATCGCTGGAATGACGTCAGCCACGTTCGCTTCGATAGCGGCCGAACTAAGACCGTCACCAACGGCGATCAAAACCCGCGGATTCGTGGGGTAGAGCGCTTGAACCCGTTTAAGTGTATCGGCTGATAATTGTCGCCCCCGATCCGGTCGGGTCAAATACTCACTTTCGCTTTCACAAACGGACTGAAACGGCACAAAGCCTTGCTGTTCGATAAAACTGGTTGAAACGTCAGTCCAAACAGCGTCCCGAGCAGCGGCGTGGTCAGCACGAAGCCGGAGAACGGAGCGGGTGGTGTAGCGAGTACCAACGCGGCCTAATCCCAATCTTGCGGTCGTACTGGCTTTCAGAAACCGGTAACCGGCTTTGTCTGCTGGATGGTCAACGTTGAGTAGTTGTTGCTGGTCTTGGGCGCGTAAGTCGATAATGGCGCCGGTGTCGTCAGTGGGAAGTGGGGTGATGTTCGGTGCGATAAAGTTCATTTAGCGGCCTCCTTAGTGAGAAAAACGGATGCGTCGCCGGCCTTGCTAGTGAGGTGGCCATCGTGGCTTAGCCCCAGTCGTTCTAGCCAAGCGTCAAATTCGGGAATCGGGCGTAAGTTAAGCAACTCGCGGATGGTGGCCGTTTCTTGGTAGCCGGTGGACTGATAGTTCAACATGACGTCGTCCGCCTGTGGCACGCCCATGATGTAGGTGCAACCGGCGTTGGCGAGTAACATGGCCAAATTTTCAATGTCGTTTTGGTCGGCCTGCATGTGGTTGGTGTAGCAGACGTCGCACCCCATCGCCAGACCACTGAGTTTGCCCATAAAGTGGTCTTCCAAGCCGGCACGCGTAACTTGTTTGGCATCGTAAAGGTATTCGGGTCCGATGAACCCCACAACGGTGTTGACGATGAACGGATCAAAGTGGCGCGCGAACCCGTAACACCGAGCTTCCATCGTCACTTGATCAGCACCAAAGTTCGCTTCAGCGGAAAGTTCGGACCCCTGACCAGTTTCAAAATACATGACGTTCGGTCCGCTATTGTGTAGCCGTTCGTGTCCCAATTGGTTCGCATCTTCAATCAACTGCCGGTTGATCCCGAACGCGGTGTTGGCCTTTTCCGACCCGGCAATCGACTGAAAAATCAGTCCGGCTGGTGCACCCTGTTCGATGGCCTTCATTTGGGTCGTCACGTGGCCGAGCACACAGATCTGGGTGGGAACTTGCCAAGTTTCGCAGAAGTCGTGGAAGGTCGTGAGAATGCGGGTCAAGTTATCAACGGTGTCGTTAACGGGGTTCAAACCAATTACGGCGTCCCCGATGCCCATACTGAGGCCTTCCATGGTTGCGGCCATGATGCCGCGTAGATCATCGGAGGGGTGGTTGGGTTGCAACCGTGATGAGAAGGTCCCGGGACGCCCAATCGTGGTGTTAGCGGTTTTTTCGTTGTGAATTTTTTTAGCCACGCTAATGAGGTCGAGGTTGGTCATTAACTTGCAGACGCCCGCGATCATTTCGGCGGTTAGGCCGCCAGAGATGGCGTGGATCATTGCGTTGTCAGTCGTGGGGGCCAACAGCCATTCACGTAACTGTTCAAGGGTCCAGTTCTGAATTTGTTGAAAGACCGTTGAATCAAGGTCGTCGATGATCAGGCGGGTGACTTCATCCTGATCGTAAGGGACTGCGGGATTTTCATAGACGTCTTTTAACGTCAGCTGAGAAAGAACGATTTTGGCGGCTACGCGTTCGGCCGTGGAATTGGCGGCGATGCCGGCGAGTTGATCCCCGGATTTGACCTCATTTGCTTTTGCGAGGACCTCCTTGACGGTGTTGAAGTTGTAGCGTTGGTTACTTAGGGTAACGGTAAGATTCATGAGCGAGTTCCTCCTCTAAAGTTAGTTGAAAATCAGGGTTTTGACGATAACGGGAACGGTTTGGCCGTTAGCAACGGGAAGGCCAATGTCGAGGTAGTCGTCGCTGGTTGCCGAAATGTTATCGAGGCAAACCAGTGGGTAATTGAGTGGTAATTGGCTTCGCAGGCTATTGCCTAAGGCCTTAGCGGCGTTTGGCTGCATGATGATCACAAGTGGTAGGTGTTGCGCAATCGCGGTGGCCATGCCGGTTAGAATCAATTGCGCCCATCGTTGCAGTTCCGCAAAGGTGACGGTGATCTCAGGAAGCGCCAACGCCACTGTTTCGTTAGGATAGCGGGCTAACTTGGCCGTAATAGCTTTGACGGTATCCCTAGTAGACGATAGTTGTTCGACGGTGATCACCGGTATGTTTTGAAGGGGCAAGGTCTCGGGGGTGTAACTAATCGTGCTACCACTGAGCATCATCGTTTGGGACCCCGCGCCAACAACGGTCGCCTGAATCGTTTCATCGGCCTGATGAACGTGGCGTTCGGTGAACAACCGCGAGTGGCGAACGGCGTAGCCTAGCAAGGGACCGATGTCACCGAATCGAAACGGGTCAGCTGGCAGTTCGGTGGTCAAACAATCGGCAACGCCACCCGAAAACGTCAACGTTGTGGGCGCTGGCATCGGCGTGAGCGATTTGTCAGTAACGAAATGCTCAAATTCCGGTGCCGGCGCATCAATGCCCACCGCACGTTCTAGGACATGTGTCATCGCTTGAATCACGGGCATGAGTTCGGTAACGGTAGTTCGTTTACCAAGCTGTAATGTCGGTTGCACCCGGTCAATCAGCGGTTTAAGTTTCGGCGCTAAGTAGGTAATGCGCTGTGATTGATCAAGCCGAATCAACCGACCACCAATATCGAAACAAGCTGTATCCTGACACCGACCGCCGGTGAAGTAGGCGAGGTTACTAGTGCCGCCGCCAATGTCAATATTAATGACTGGCCGTGGGTTGGTGACCGTCAAAAGAGAATGGGCCGCACTTTTAGCGGCAATCAAACTCTCTAAGCCGGGACCGGCAGTCGCACAGACAAACCGACCAGCGGAGGCGCTAAGTGCGTGGAGCACCTTATCAGCGTTGACTTTCCGAGCAGTTTCGCCCGTCATAATAATGGCACCGATTTTGAACTGATCTGGATCGGCGTGGGCTAATCGGTACTGTTCGGCGACGAACTGGCGAATGCGTTGTTCGTCAATCCGAACGTGATCAATTAACGGGGTAAAAATAACCGGACTACGATAGGTAATTTGTTTATCGCTGATCGTTAGGTGTGGCAACGAGAACCCGGAGGCGGTGTTCTCGATGGTCAGGGTGGCGATGATCAGGGACGTTGTTGAGGTGCCGATATCAATGCCAACGGTTTGGAAAGTGTCACCCAAGTGTTCTCATCTCCCTTTAACTTATGTTATAAATAGTAACATCATTTAAACAGTAAAATAAGGGCAAAACCAAATGTAAATTAAAAAGAAATTAGAATAATTTTGTGAAAACACTTGAAAATTAAAATTGATGTTATATAATCTAACACGTAAACAACGATTGTCCGTTAGACTTGATTGAGAGGAACGTGAAAGCATGATTATTTTAGGTATTGTCATTTTTGGATTAATGCTTGTGATGATGGGATTTATTGGTGTCCAAGCAGCACGTTCGGTTCGAGCCGCACGGGGTCAAGCTGAAACGACCACCAAGTCGTTCGGCTACAAACAAGAATTGATTCGCGATATGGGCGGGTTTTCAAACTTTGCCGTGTCGTTTTCGATTATTTCGATTTTAACTGGGGCCGTTTCCTACTATGGTTATGGTTTTAGCCAAGGCGGTCCCGCCATGATGGGAATCGGCTGGCCGTTAGTAACTTTCTTCGTTCTATTCGTTGCAGCGGCGATGGCGGAATTGACGTCAGCGATTCCAACCTCGGGTGCGATTTATCACTGGGCATCGATTTTGGGCGGCCCAACTTGGGGCTGGTTTACCGGTTGGTTGAATATCGTTGGGCAAGTGACCATCGTTGCCGGCATTGATTACGGCTGTGCCACCTTTGCTTCGAACTTATTATTTACGAACCCCAGTAAGGCTGTCTTTCTTGGGACTTACGCTGTGATTTTGATCAGTCACGCCCTATTGAATCATTTCGGGATCGATTTGGTATCAAAGTTGAATTCAGTTTCAGCAATCTATCACGTAGTAGGGGTGATGCTGATCATCGGCGTCTTGATTGCCGTAGGACCACAACACCACGTTAGTTATCTTTATAGTACCTTTTCAACCCAAACATCATCGTCAATGCCATACTGGGGCGCCTTCCTAGTCGGCTTACTGCAAGCGCAATGGACCTTGACCGGATACGATGCCTCCGCTCATACGAGTGAAGAAACGTTGAATCCGCGGGTTCGCGCACCATGGGGCGTCTTCCTTTCCGTCGCGATTTCCGGGATCTTCGGCTTTATCCTGTTGGCCTTGGTAACGATGTCGATCAAAAATCCAAATGCGGTCGCAGCCGCCGGCAACAACGCCTTCATCGTGGCGATTCAACAAGCGGTTGGGACGCGGTTCAGTGGCGTTCTGCTATGGCTAGTCACGATTGCGATGTGGTTCTGTGGCTGTTCGTCAATTACGTCATCATCCCGGATGGTCTACGCTTTCAGTCGTGATAATGGCTTACCATTTTCAAAATACTTGAAGCGCGTCTCAGCTAAGTTCCATACGCCAGCGATTGCGATTTGGGTCGTTGCCATCATTGCGTTTCTTTCCGGGATTTCCAACGGCATTTACGCCGTGATTGGGACCATGAGTGTGATTGGGTTGTACAGTTCCTACTTTGTTCCGATCGCGCTGAAACTGCGGGCGCAACTTCGAGGGATTTGGACCAGTGCTGATAACGGGCCTTGGCATTTAGGCAAATGGAGTGTGCCGGTCAGCATCGTGGCGAGTCTTTGGGTGATCTTCTTGATTGGTCTGATGGTCTTATCACCAACCGACGTCCAGTTAACGTCACACCTCGTCTTGCACTATGCGACTGGGAAAATCATCTTCGTTGTACTGGTTGTGTTGATTATCGACTACGTGGTTTCGGCCCGTCACAGCTTTGCGGGACCGAAGTTAGGGTCGTATGAGCAGTTGAGTGCGCGGTTGACCCACCATGAAGCTGGCTTCAACCGGCCTACGGTGGATGCCGTTCAGTTAAAGCAAACTAAGCATGATCAGTGGTAATTAAGTGACTGTGAATTGAAAAGGTACCGAAACGTCAGAATAGTCTGGGGTTCCGGTACCTTTTTAGTTGGTGCATCAGGGTGAGAGGGCCTGATGCTGAGAAAGTTGAAATTGCACTTCATTAACGCTAGTGAAACTATGTAGGGTTCCTTTGAGGTAGATCACTGTAATGTTGTCACACCACTGTTTTCAATCACTTCCAATTCTTCAAAACTAAATGTAATCAATATGTAAGCTAGTCGTGTTATAATAACCTCCTTCCTACTAAAGGGTGAACTTAACACAAAAAGCCGGTAGCTGTTTTGAACAGCTACCGGCTCGACACCACCGCTGCCCGCAAACTTGCGGGCACCTCAAACGGCCCGCGCGTCAAATTAAGACGACGCGGACAACGCGAATTTGAGTTGTGAAAGTCAGTGATGTCATCGTTAAAATCTCCCTTGAGTAATGTGGATTTACTTTAACATTAAAATAAAGTAAATTCAACCATTAAATTTTAATTTTATTGAAGCTAAAGCGAGGTTTCTTATGCAAATTGAACAACTCACGCAACTAACTGACGATGTCTTAGACCAGATCATGGCCATTTGGTTGACCGGTAACCTAGATGCGCACCCGTTCGTACCAGCTGATTATTGGCGAGAGGCGCAGCCCGAAGTGGCCACTCAGATCCGCGAGGCAACGATTTACGTTGTCCGGGATGACGATGAGACGATTGTGGGGTTTGCCGGGATGGTGGACCGTTATTTGGCGGGACTATTTGTGAAACAAGGCTACCGCGACCAAGGCGTGGGGAGCATGTTGCTGTTTGCGTTGAAGTCGGACTACAAGTTGATCAAACTGAACGTTTACGAAAAGAACGAGCAAGCGGTCAAGTTTTATCGCAAGCACGGGTTTGAAGTTAAGGACCGCCAGATCGACGATGAAACGGATCAAGTTGATCTGATGATGAAATATAACGCGTAACACCAAAAACGAACCCTCTCAGTGGTTCGTTTTTTTGATACGTTAGTTTATTGGTGGGATTAAGAGATGTTTAGAATAGGGGACTGCGCTGACTGATATTGGGTGACGTTGATTGATCATAGGCAACTTCCTTTCTAAATTGAGGTGTTGAATTAATTGTTCGAGGTTCAGTTTAGTGGGAAGGGCTTAATTAGAGCTTAAAGCGAATTGAAGAATTGTTGAAGGTAGTTAAGATCGGTTAAAGGGTGGTCAATGTAAGGTACTGACTGGGTTAAATAGGACGTTGAAGGCAGTGTCGTTGACGAGTCAACCCGATTTGAGACAGTAACACCTTAATGTTAGTTATGTGAAGCAGTCGAAATATGAAAATATCATATGAATTCATGATTATTCATTAAGAATCGGCAAAATATGCGTTTTTTAAACTAACTACCGGGTAAAATAATCATGATTATGCGCTATTTGAATTCGAATGAATCCTTGATTTAAAAGGGATGGTGAAACTTGTTACGGTTAATTAGTCGCTTCTTAAGAAAATCTTAACATTTAATCGTATTTTAATATAAAAATTCGATATTCGGTTGCTATATCAACGTTTTGTTCACATTTACACGTTACGGAGGACGTTTATTAGTCAACATTGATGTGCTATACTCAATACAACGTTTAACAAGCAACGTTTAATGAAACCTAATTCCGTGACGATAGAGAGGACCGATATCGATGACAGCAGCTACAGATTATTTTGCATCAGTTCGCGCCGAAATTGAACGGCGTGATCCAAACCAAACCGAATTTTTAGAAGCAATTGATAACTTCTTTAAGACGTTGGAACCCGTATTTGAAAAACATCCCGAATACATCAAGGCCAACATCTTGGGTCGTTTGACCGAACCAGAACGGGCATTCCAATTCCGGGTGCCTTGGGTCGACGATGAAGGAAACGTTCAAGTTAACCGGGGCTTCCGGGTTCAGTTTAGTGGCGCTATCGGTCCTTACAAGGGCGGCTTGCGGTTCCACCCATCCGTTAACTTATCCATCGTGAAGTTCTTGGGCTTCGAACAAATCTTCAAGAACAGCTTGACCGGCCTACCAATCGGCGGCGGTAAAGGTGGGAGTGACTTCGATCCTAAGGGCAAGTCCGATGGCGAAGTCATGCGCTTCTGCCAAAGCTTCATGACTGAATTACAACGCCACATTGGCTTAGACATTGATGTGCCAGCTGGTGATATTGGTGTCGGCGGTCGTGAAATTGGTTTCTTATACGGCCAATACCGTCGTTTACGCGGCGCAGAACGTGGCATCTTAACTGGGAAAGGCTTGAGCTACGGTGGTAGTTTAGCCCGGACCGAAGCCACTGGTTTTGGGTTACTTTACTACACCGAAGCCTTATTAAAGGCCCAAGGCGAAAGCATCAAAGGTAAGACGGTCAAGGTTTCCGGTGCCGGGAACGTTGCCATCTACGCCATTCAAAAAGCAACTGAATTAGGCGCTAAGGTTGTGACGGCTTCTGATTCAAATGGTTTCGTTTACGATCCAAACGGGATCGATTACAAGGTAGTTCAACAAATCAAAGAAGTTGAACGGGGCCGGATCAGCGATTACGCTGAACGGGTTGCAACGGCAACCTACCAAGAAGGCTCAGTTTGGGACTTTGACGTGGACTACGACGTAGCATTGCCATGTGCAACGCAAAACGAAATCGATGGCGCGAAGGCTGAAACCTTGGTTAAGAATGGTGCCAAATACGTGGCCTGTGGCGCAAACATGCCATGTACCCCAGATGCCGTTCAAGTGTTCAAGAAGGCTGGCGTACTGTTAGGTGCCGCTAAGGCTGCTAACGCTGGTGGGGTTGCTGTTTCAGCGCTTGAAATGAGCCAAAACAGCGAACGTTTGTCATGGACCTTTGAAGAAGTGGACAACCGTTTAAAGGACATCATGGAAAACATCTTCGCCGAATCACAAGCCGCTGCTGAAGAATACGGCTTGGGTAAGGATTACCTTGCAGGTGCTAACATCGCCGGCTTTAATAAAGTGGCGGATGCGATGATGGCGCAGGGAATTATCTAGAGAGCGTAACAAAGCGTTTAGAGAGTGGAATATAAGGGCGCCCCGAGTAAAACTGCCGTTTTTTGGCAGTTTTACTCGGGGCGCCCTTATATGCAGCTCTCTGCTTTGTGAAGCTCATTTCGGCGCAGGCTAATTAAAACGATAGCGTCAGCAAGCTTCACACTGTAGTCGATGATTGCCAACTAAAAGATACAGTGGCGCCGAAAATAAGTAATAGTAATGAGCGTCGCCGATAGCACTTAGAAGTAGTAATCAACCCCGGATTTTGGGCGGTTTTGCTGGCCTGTCCTTATATGCTTTGTGAAGCTCATACATCAGCAATGCCCGTCACCGACAACACGCAGTAACCTTAATGCACTATCTCAAATTTTAACCAGTATCGCTCATACACCACCAAATCGGTACAGCCACGCCCAAACCAATTTAACCTCACCCAAAAAGCCGCTACCTCGGAGAAAAATTCCCCAAAGATAGCGGCTTTTTCACCCCATTCCGGAAACTTTCCCATCAGATTAATAGCGTCCAGCCTCCAAATCAAGTAAGATAGGTCTAGACTGGCACGACTTGGTTTAAACGGGCATCGGAGGCGGAGAACCCATGACGACTGGTAATTATATCGTAGTAGCACTGGAAAATTCGCAGAATGCGCATCAAATATTTAACTATGCACTGCAATTAGCGAAGGATTATAATAAATCTGTATACGGCATTTACATCATTGATACGGTTCGAGAACTGGACTGTACCGTGGATCAGCGGGAGTTTTGGATCGACTCGCAGGAATCATTGGCGAAGTTTAACATGGAAAAGCGGAGCCAAATCGCGGTTCGACAGGGACAGCACTTTATCTCAAGTATTACTTACGGCGATCCAGCGGTTCAAATTGCCAAATACGTCAATTTGGACAACGTTTGTCAGCTTGTGATGGGCCGCATCGGTGACCGCAATCTAGCTGATGACGAACTGGGACACAAGGTAGCGTCAATTTTAAAGGGGATTAAAAAGCCGGTGACACTAGTATAGTGCCGATTGGTTTAACGATATTTGGGGGATGAGACACATGGGACTAATTTTATTACTCACGTTTGGCTTTATGACGTTAATGGGGGTCTTGGCGTGGTGGTACGCTGCGCACTATGATGGCCTAGTGGGTACAACGCGGGCGTTGACGATTATTAGCGTAATCGGGTTGATTGGGAGCGGCGTGTACGTGGCCAAGAATGGCCTGACGTCGCACCACGCTGCTAGCACGACGACCTCGAAGCAGGCCAGCTTGAATTCTAGTCAGTATTTTGCGAAAAAACAATCGCAGGAAGCAGCCGATAAGAAGCAGGCACAAAATGAACAGTACGTGTTGAAAAAGTTGCAGGAAGCCTACAAGGATAAGGTGGGGACGGTCAGCTTTGACCAAGCGACTAAGACCTACACGGTAACGCCAACGGTGGCCAGTTTTAAGACCGCAATTGGTAAGATTTGGAAATACCCAACGCAAAACAGCAAGTCCATCAAGCAATTGGAACAGAGCTACCTCAAGATGTCGGCGTCGATCGACAAAGCCTTGGGCGACGGCTATACGTTGCAGTTGACTAAAACGAGTGACGGTCCAGTGATCATCAAGGCGAAGGCGGGGAAGGTCACTGTTTCGGGATTGAATAACTAAATGAACGATAAAACGAGTTTTCTAGGCTGAATAATCAGTCTGGAAAGCTCGTTTTTTAGTTAAATCATTAATTGGCTGACACACCGTTCACCTTCGCACCGTCGAAGGCAATGCGGTAATGGGCATCCTTTACCCGGGTTAGCAACTGTACGGATGACGCACGATCATCCGTTTGGTAACCGGCGTAGTAATGGTTAGCCACTTTAACGGGGGTTAACCGCTTCGTAAATGGCGTGGTCCCAAGACTTTGCGGATCAGTGGTGATGACATTCGCATCGCCGTACTGAACGGTGTCTACCGGGAACGTTTTGAGATTGAAAGTTTCGCCGGTCGTCTGTTTCTTATCAGTAGTTAGACTGGCCGTCAGCTGGTAGGGCGTTGGCGTGGTGTAGCGTTGTGGGTTGTTGCGGATGACTTGGTTGAGTTTCAGATACTGTTTTAAGTCGGTGAGTTTGTTGGTTTCGTAACTGAGGAGCGCGCGTTGCTTAGCCGTTGCATTGAGTGCGTCAATTTGGCTCTGAGTACCCTTAATGCGGCTGGTCAGCGTTGCTTGTTGGGACTTAACGCCCTGAGTGTAGGCTTGACGGTCCTTGGTACGGGCGAGGTCGATGGCCCGGTTCGTTGAGAGTTGGTTAAAGCGCTTCATCGTGAGTGCCTGTTTACCAGTGGGCAACATGTAAGTCGTTGCTGTTCGATTTTGGACCACCACGAGGTAGGCGGGCTTGGTGGTGGGTTTTGGTTGAGCGGCTTGTCCCGTAATGCCGTACCAAACCCGGGGTTGTTGGGTTTGACCGGAGGCGACCAGTGATACCTTTGGGGCCGGGGTTGTTTGGTTAGCCTGGCGACAGGCACTCAAGCTGAAAACCAGCCCAAGCGCAAAGGCACCAAGCAAGAAAGGTCGGGTGTGCATGAATGTCGCCTCCGTTGCGTGATCGTGTGAATAGTCTATTAGTTGTATTTTACGGGAAAAGGATTGGAAAAGATAGATTAGGAAAAAAGTTTTTGGTGAAAACGCTTTTATATCAAGGTTGGTAAACCATCATTTACCCAACTTTGATTTATTTTTTGATAAATACTGATTTTTGTATTAATTATTGGTATAATCAAGGCGGAAAATTAAATTAATTAGAATTATTAGCAATTGGAGACTGGTTTGTGTCGGGGGACTACTCGTTAGAAAGTGCATGGGGATGCATGTTAAAGTAGTCAGCACAACTGGCACATGGGCAATCACATAGGAGGAGAGTCACATGACAATGGGGAAGAATCGCGCACAGCATGGTAAATGGTTAAGCACGTTAACAGTTTGCACAGCAGCACTAGGAAGCCTAGTGCTTTTAAGCGTGCCACAAATGGCGTCCGCTGCAACAACCGATACAAGTTCGGCAACCACTGGAGCTGCTTTAACGGGGGCGCAACCGGCTGCTACAACTGACACGAGTGCAGCTGAAAGTAATCCTGAAACGGCTCAACCTGCTGGGACAACTAGCACAGAGGAGCAACCGGCGGCGGACACAACCAACACCCCAACCACGGCGGAAAGCACCACGAATACGGATCAACTGAAGACGACTTCAGCGGACTTGCAGACGGCGGTGGATACCGCTAAGACAACTGGGGTGGTTGTGACACAGAACCCGACTGAGACGAAGACGACGACGCCAGATCAGCTGGCCGATACCGTTAGTTCAGTGAAGGCGGATAATGATGCGCAGGCTCAGGCGTTGGCGGATGCGACGGCGAAGCAAGTGGTTAATCAAAAAGACTACGATGATGCTAAAGCAAAAGTTCAAGCTGGTACGAAGACAATTACATCGACTAATGCAGCGTGGTCGAATAATCAAATTATTAAATTGTTAACCGGTAATGGCGATGTGATGAAATCGGGATCTACTACAGATGTTCTTACTGGCGCTCAAATCTCGGAGGCAACAGAAGCTGATAAAGTTGCTGCTTCTGATGAAGCTAAGGTCGCCTCAACGGTAACGCTTGAAGCAGGCCATAAACTTGTTTCAACTTGGAATCAAGATCAGCAAATGGGTGAAGGAAACTGGCCAACTTGGACCTATGAAAATGCTTTTACAGATACTAAAACGGGACGAAAGATTAACGTTGTTGAGACGGTTACCGGATTTACGCAATTAAATGAAGCAACAGCTGAAAATAAAATTAAAAAAATTGATTCAGACGATATTGGGTTTCAACCAACCAATATCGAAAACGTTACGGCTACTTTAAAATATGTTTATGCTGATACTGGTGAATCGGCCACAATTGATGCAATTCTCGCTTTTTCGGATATTGATGGTGAACAAGGAATTACGGTTAATAATGGCTATGCAAGTATGTTGATAGGTGATGAAATTATTTATACTGATGATGACGTTTATCGAACTACGACAAACGAAAATCATCCTAAGACTGATCCTAGTAATCAAATTTGGGTTCTACAGAAAGATGTTACGGAAACGAGCTATACGTTCTATGTGGGGCTAGATTGGGACGATGGCAAAACTGCTTCTAATAAGGATCCAGAGCAATCGGTCGGTGGTGTGGCTTTCAGTGCCGCATTACCAAAAGTGGAACCTCTAGTCCAAGAAAAAGCCACCTACACCCCAACCACCATCCAAGTCACCACAAACTACACCGTCCACTACGAAGGTGCCGGTACCGCAACGCCAGCAGACGTTACTAAGTCAGTAACGTGGACGGGCAATTACGACAGTGCCACAGATACGTACACCTGGACACCAGATAACAATGCCATTACAGCAGTAACACCAGTCGTCAACGACTACGGCGCAATTGTTTCAACCGGCTGGAATTTGAACACAAAGTCAGCTGATCCAACTGATCAAACGCAAACGGTGACCTACTACCAAGTAGGCAAGGTGCCAAATAATAATACAACCACTAATTTAACGGTACACTTCGTTGATACCGAGGGTGCTGAAATTCATCCGAACCTAGCCGCTAGCGGTAAGGTTGGTAGTGAATTTACTCAAGCTCCGGCAGTAATTGACGGTTACAGAACTGCCGATAAAAAGGTTAGTGGGACGTATCATGGTACGACGATGGATTTGACGTTTACCTATGTTAAAGACGGTGTTGTACCAGACGGTAAGGTAGCAACATTGACGGTTCATTATGTTGACGGTAATGGTAACAAAATTACCGGTGATAAGAAGACTCACGGTGCCTTAGGTACAGATTTTACAAGCACTCCTCAAAAGTTCGAGGGGTATGTAACAACCGATAAGGCCGTAAGCGGGCACTACAATGGCAACAATATGGACTTGACGTTCACGTACTTTAAGACTGGGTTACCAACTGAAACGCAACCTGTTACGTTGACGGTTCACTATGTTGACGAACACGGTAATCCAGTTGCTGAAGATGCAACAGCTAATGGCGCGATTGATGATGACTTTACCCAAACACCAAAACAAGTTAAAGGTTACACGACAGCTGATAAACCCGTGACGGGGACCTTCAAAGGTAACAACATGGATCTGACGTTTACCTATACTAAAGACGGTCAGGTCGCAACCAACACCACAACCGGCTTGATCGTGCACTACGTTGACGAGCACGGTAACGAACTGATTCCAGCTACCAGCCAAGGTGGCCAAATCGGGACCGGCTTTACCGCTAACGCACCTGAAATTAGTGGCTACACGCCAATGAGCCAAAAGACGGTAACTGGCAAGTACCAAGGCAATCAGATGGTGCTGTACTTTGTTTATACGCCAAATCCGATTGATACCACGACAGGTACGCCAATTGGTAAGACAACGGACACGCCAACCAACACAACCACCGAAACGGCGACGAGTACCCCAACAACGCCAGTGACTGGTACAACTACCGAAACACCAACGTCAGCTAACGGCACGGCAGTAGCTGGTGACCCAACGCCAACCACCCCAGAAACCACAACCAACTCACAACAAAACGCAACGTCACAAGCCAGTCAAGGGACTAACGGCCAATACCACTTAGTTGCTTCAACGGCCAACGCTCAACACGCAACGTGGCAGTACGCTAAGACGCAAGCAACCGGCCAACGGACAAGTAACTCAGCTGCAGCAACGGCTCAGTTACCACAAACCAGCGACCAAACTGGCACAGCTAGCACGTTACTTGGACTAGGCTTGATGAGCCTGTTCCTCGGGATGTTTGGGATTACGCGGCGGAAACGGCAAGGATAATGGAAGCTAAAAAAATAGACTTACTAGTGATGACCACTGGTAAGTCTATTTTTTATAGGTAAAAGCGGAAGTGTTTCACGTGAAACATTTTCGTTCAATTACGCCAATTTAGTCTGCTTGTTTCCGCACCCGAAAGGCAATCAAGAACCCACAGATGGCAACGATCAATGCGAAGATATAGCCGTAGTGAACCCCTTGTGATAAGCCAGTAACGCCTGAAGCTGATGCGGTACCGATTGCTAATACGCTGGTTGCAATTGCGGTCGATACGGCACCGATAATCTGTTCCAAGGTATTTAGAATGGCACTCCCATCGGCGTTTAGTTTCCCAGAAAGGCTATTCAAACCGTAAGTTTGCGACGGTGACATTGCTAACGGTGCACCAATCATTAAAATAATGTGGCCAGCGATTACTTGCCATAGCGGGCTAGTTCGACTAGTCGATAACAAGATGATGATCCCGATGATTGCGATAAAGAAGCCACCGCGTGCGAGCCATTTAGCACCGTGATTATCGTACAGCCGACCAGATAGACCAGATACAGCCGCGTTTACGAGGCCACCGGGTAGCATTGCCAGTCCGGTTAACCCAATTGGCAAGCCCATGACCCGCTGCAAATAAATCGGGAGCAAGTACATCGAGGCCAAAATCAGGCCAAAGTCGAGCATGACCAGTAGCGTCCCAATGGTGAATGGTTCTGACCGAAAGGCGGTCAAGTTTAAGATTGGGTGATCAATTTTTGATTGACGAACGGCGAAAATAGCTAAAGCTAGTAAGCCGATGATAAGTGAAATCAGTACTTTTGCTGAGAGCCAACCGGCGTCACCCGCAAATGAGGTGCCTAGGACGATTCCGGCGAACCCAATCGTAGACGTCAAAATTGACAGCCAGTCAACGGGTGATTTGCTTTGGTGATAAACGTTTTCCAAATACAAGGCGGTTAAAATAAAGGCGATCGCCAAGAAGGGTAATAGGACCCAGAAAATCGCATTCCAAGCAAAATTAGCTAAAACCAGTCCTGTTACGGTAGGCGCAATGGCTGGCGCAAACATGATCACTAAGGCAGCTAGTCCCATGACCGTGCCTAATTTGTGAGGGGGAAAGATCTGCATGGCAACGGAGAACATAAGCGGTAAAACGACACCGGTCCCGATACCTTGAATCATTCGACCCAGTAAAACGATGCCGAAGTTGCCACCTAATGCGGCAATCAAAACGCCGATAATAAAGGCCCCTAATGCGGATAAAACAATCCGTTTAGTTGAAAACCAGCGGGTTAATAGGCCAGATAGTGGCATACAAATGCCGATAACTAACATGTAGCCGGTAACGAGCCACTGGACTGTTCCTTGTGTAACGTGCAATTCTGCCATGATGCTTGAGAGGGCGACGTTTAATGCAGTTTCGGAAAACATGCCAACGAAGCCACCAATCATAAGGCCAAGCATCGCTAAAGCGGGATGCTTAACTTGCACGCGAGCTTTAGGCAAAGCTTGTGTTTGTGAAAGTTCCAAAATAATGACCATCCTGTATAAAATTTAGTTGAAGCAAAATGAAAGCAAAAAAAATAGCCCCCTATAGGCCGATAACCGAGATTGCGCTCGGTGGAGTAGTAATTCGGAATGGCAACCGGATTACTGCGATTTGAATGGCATTACGGTGGAGCGGGATGCTTTCGTCACTTGACTGGAGGTTATTATATCGGGTGAGTTTAAAAAAAGTCAAGGGTTTATTATTTGATTTGTGAACGGTTCAGTTGTTGGTCGGTTTCAATTTGATTAGATGTTTCACGTGGAACATTTAACCAGATTGATGAATCGGTGTTATGGGCGTATCCTAAAACTTATCAATAATTGGTAGTGACCAATTAACATAGGGGATTGTTAGACGTGTTTGATTTGAAGGATACAAGAACCAAGTTTTGGAACGGGTTGGTGATTTTTGCCGGATGCTATTTGCTGTTGATTCAGCTGTTACCAGTAGTCATCAAAGTCATTTGGCAAGTCACATCGCTCAGTAAACCGTTTTTGGCGGGGTGTCAGCTAGTCATCGTGATGGGGTACGTGATCAGCGTCATCTACCTACTGCGCAATTATTTTTCAAGCAGTTGGCCGATACTACGTCGGTGGCAAACTTGGTTAAGCATCATCGTCACCATCCTAGCGAGTTTCGGGTACATGATTCTGTATCAACTACTGAGATTACCGTACCCAACTAACCAAGCAAATGAGAACCACATGATGAGTCAGGTGGGCCACTTTCCAGTGCTAAACGTGCTGTATTTGTTAACGGTAATTTTGGTGGTGCCCGTTGCGGAAGAACTCGTGTTTCAGTACTATTTTCAACGGGTATTTTTCCCAACGCTGCTCCGGCGATTCAACCAGCGCTACGTCCGGGTAGGGGCAATTGTAGGTGCATCGCTGCTGTTTATGTTGTGGCACGTCGTTGGCGAAACGGGTCATCTGGGAGTTGATTTCTCGCAGCTCTTTGCTTATGGTGATCTGTTGTTCTATGCGCTACTTTTTGCATTTTCGAAGCAAAATATCCTACCAGTTTGTATCGTTCACATTTTATGGAATCTGATGGGGACGCTATTAGCGAACTAAGCGAAACTAACGGTGAGTTTTGGCACAAATCAGTGTCGAACCTCATCGTTTATTTAGTTGATACCATAATGAACCGCTATAACACGCAACTCAGGTCACTATTATAAGTAATTCAAATAAATCACCACCAAGTTGACTATGAGCCCTCAAATAGCCTATGATAACGCCAATCAAACAAAAAGTGGGGCAAGCAATCATGGTAAATACCCGAATTGAATCTGACACATTAGGCGAGGTCGCCATTCCAGCCGATGCACTCTGGGGCGCACAAACGGAACGGAGCCGACACAACTTTCCAACTGGCGCGAAGATGCCGTTGGCGTTGATTAAAACGTTGTTGCAGTTAAAGCGGGCGGCCGCAGTTGCGAACCGGGAAGCCAACGCGTTATCGGCGAAGAAAGCTGATTTGATCGTTAAGGCGGTCGATGAGTTGCTGGCATTGGACGATGATGCGTTACGGCAAGATTTTCCACTCGTGGTTTACCAAACGGGTTCCGGGACGCAGACTAATATGAATGTGAACGAAGTTGTGGCGCATATGGCGGCGAAGTTGGATGATAGCGTGGAGATTTTGCCAAATGATGATGTCAATCACGGGCAAAGCTCCAATGATATTTTTCCAACGGCGATGAATATCACGGCAGCAGTGGCGGTTCAGGACTTACTACAGGCGACGCAGCATTTAATTGATGAACTGACCACGAAACAGGATCAATACATGCAGACCGTTAAAATCGGCCGGACACACTTGCAGGACGCAACACCACTGACCTTTGGCCAAGAGGTGAGTGGGTGGGTTGCCATGTTGGGGCACGACCGGACGTATTTGCAGACCTTGGCGCCAACGCTGAACGAACTTGCGATTGGCGGCACCGCGGTTGGCACGGGTTTGAACGCCGCACCGGGCTTTGCGGATGCGATTGCTGAGCAGATGGCGGACCGGTATCACTTACCGTTCACGGCGGAAACCAATAAGTTTGCGGGTTTGGCGGCGCATTCCGGACTCAACGTGGTTCACGGCGCCATTAAGACGTTAGCGAGTGATTTAATGAAAATTGCCAACGACGTTCGGTTCTTAGCCAGTGGGCCGCGGGCGGGGTATGGTGAATTAAACATTCCAGCCAACGAGCCGGGGTCATCGATCATGCCCGGCAAAGTGAACCCAACCCAGGCTGAAGCGCTGACGATGGCGGCGGTTCGGGTGATGGGCAATGACGTGGTAGTCAACGTGGCGGCTAGTCAGGGCAACTTTGAAATGAACGTGTATAAGCCAGTGATCATCGATGCCTTTTTGGAATCGGTAACGCTACTGACGGGGACGATGACGGGCTTTGCCGACAAACTGATTGCCGGCTTAACGGTCAACGCTGAGCGGATGAAGACGTTGGTCGATCAGTCATTGATGACGGTCACGGCGTTGTCGCCACACATTGGCTACCACGATAGCGCTGAGATCGCGCAACAGGCAGAGCGTGACGGGGTAACGTTGCGGGAAGCGGCGGTAAAATCCGGTAAGATCACAGCGGCGCAATTTGATGCTTGGGTCGATCCGCTAGCGATGACGAATGTCCAAAAATAACTAGTACCCCAAGCGTGAATTATGGTACGGTTATGGCAACATTTAAAAACGAGGAAGGTTTTTCAATATGGCAGATAAGTTTCGGTTTGAGCCGACGCCCCTAGATCAGTTGCAGTCCCACTACGACGTTGTGATCGTGGGTTCCGGTGGCACTGGGCTGACGAGTGCGATTCGGGCGCACGAGTTGGGCCTGTCACCAGTGGTCTTGGAAAAAATGCCCCAGTTAGGCGGTAACACCACCCGGGCATCGTCTGGGATGAACGCTGCGGACACAGCGGTTCAACGCAAGCACCACATCAAGGATACGGTGGCCTCGTTCTACCACGACACCTTCGTCGGCGGTGGTGAGCAGAATAACCCTGAGTTGTTAAAATACTTCACGGAAAATGGCGCCGACGCCATCGACTGGTTAATGAAGCACGGCATCGTCTTGGATGATTTGACGATTACCGGTGGCATGTCCACGATGCGGACGCACCGACCAAGCTCAATGGCGCCAATTGGCGGGTATTTGGTCACTGAACTCCTGAAACTAGCTGATAAGGCTGATCTGCCGATCTTTACGGAAATGCACGTGGACCGGCTATTAACAACTGGCGATGCCGTGACTGGCGTTGAAGTGACCACTGGCGATGAGACGCACACCATTACGGCGGATGCGGTCGTTCTAGCAACCGGTGGTTTTGGCGCCAACGAAAAACTGTTAACGCGGTACCGACCAGAGTTAGCAGGCTACCGGACGACGAATCAACCCGGCGCGACCGGTGATGGTCTTCAATTAGCACGGCAGGTCGGGGCGGAACTTGTGGATATGAAACAGGTTCAAGTCCATCCAACGGTTCAACAGGATACGGATCACGCCTTTTTGATCGGTGAAGCCGTTCGAGGTGAAGGTGCGATTCTGGTTGACCGCCAAGGCAAGCGGTTCGTGAACGAACTGGCGACCCGGAAAGTGGTGACAGCAGCCATTGAATACCTTGATGAGAAGGGTGCTTACTTAATTTTTGATCAAAGCGTTCGTGATCGGGTGAAGGCGGTTGAATTTTACGACCACGTTGGCTTAGTGACCACTGGTGCAACGTTAGCGGAGCTGGCTGAAAAAGTTGGCTTTGATGCTGATACGTTGGCGGCTACGGTCACGACTTGGAATACGGCTGTTGCGACTAAGCACGATGGCGCCTTTGAGCGAACCACTGGGCTTGATCGTGAATTAACGCAAGCACCATACTTTGCGATTCACGTGGCGCCAGCAGTTCACTATACGATGGGCGGCGTTCGGATCAACGCTCAGACGCAGGTGCTCCGAGAAGATGGCACGCCAATTACCGGGCTGTTTGCGGCTGGTGAAGTTGCGGGCGGTTTGCACGGGAATAACCGGATTGGTGGTAATTCGATTGCGGAGACGGTGGTGTTTGGGTTGCAGAGTGGGCAGAGTGTAGCAAAACTCGGTTAGGTCCCAGAATGTAAGTGAATAGTGCCGTAGATTCCCGATTCTGGAATCTGCGGTGCTATTTGCTTACATGGCAGGGACCTGAGTTTTGCGCACGTTTAGGCTAGATAGGCGATTTGCGGTAACGGTGACTTTAATTGAATTCTGAGTTAAGCAGAGATTTAATTTTTGTCGATGGTTGAGTTGCGGCGATGTTGAAGTAACGAAAGATATATTAAAAAGCGGCGAGAATTCCGGTTGGAATTTTCGACGCTTTTTGAGTAGCATTAAAGCAAGCTTAGTGTTATTTGCCTTTCCGTGTTTCTAAAATTGCGGCTAAATTGGCAAGTTTTATTTTTTCAGTTTCGAAGCCAGCACGATAGTTAGGATTTTGCATTTTTTTCTTGAAGAAAGTATCTAAATCTTCTGTATGTCTTTTGGTATATTGTTTTAAGTCATTCATGACTTTTTCTCCTCATAACTTCGATGGAATTCAGCTGTAGGATCAGTGGCATGGTTGCCTTTCTTGTCTTGCATTTTGTTGTTATTGAATTCAGTTTACGTTATTTTAGACTTGCCTGAATTATTCATACCTTTCAAAAAAGTCGTCAGTTTTCATGTTTTTCAAAAACTGACGGCTTTTGATCTTGCTTA
>NZ_BAABMI010000057.1:0-36107 GCF_054785195.1 Secundilactobacillus muriivasis
AACGTAAAATTCCCATCAAGCACTTGAATCATGTGTTTGATGGGGATTTTGGAGTTTCTGGTGAATAATTCAGGATAATATAAATATCCTGAAAGTCTACTAGTCATAAACAAAATCGATGTAAACTGATTTACAAAATCATCATTCGTGGCATCATTTAAAAACTCACTGATTTCTGAGAACCGGCGTCCCATTTGATTTTCCGTCAAGTAGCCAGCTTCATCATACTGATACGCTGATATTTTATCATCAAACACCTTAAAATCAAGCATTTCAATATTTGGTTTAATCTCACTATAAAACAGATTCAACGCCGTTGACGTATAATCAAACCGCCGATTAGCCAGGTCCTCTTCTCGATTTTTATTAGCCATTCGAAACTGCAACAACGCAATAATAATGCCGCTAACTGTCGCAATCGCAACAATCGGCCTCATCCCATTATAGAGCACGTCCCAATTAAACCCATCAAAATGCAACGGGCTGGCAATCATCGCCAAAATAAATAACAATAAAATCACGTTGAGCGTTCCTAGATTAACTTTTGTTGCGTACTTCAGCAACCACTTAAAATTTTCCATTTCGCCTCCTTGATTTTTCCTTTTCTTAATTAAATAATCGACCTTATTTTTTGAATTTGCGTATCAATTTTAATCAAACTAAGCCAAGAATATCAGAAAAATCATTTTTTAAAAGCGAACAATGATACACCTTTTCAAGTCATTTGCTGAACCAATCACAACATTAATCATCAATAAAAGCGGTAGATTCCCAATCAGAAATCTACCGCTTCACATTTATTTTCAACTAAACATTTCTTCTCAGGAACACATAAAAACCGATCCAAAGGAAAATCGCAATGTAAATCACGTTCCCCACAAACATCTCAAACGATGAAAGCTTAACGAGCGCTTGATAAGTTCCGGGATGCGCCAACGCATTGGGATATAGTAGCATCGTCAACGGGTTCCACTTCGCCCATTCCCACTTCTGAATCAACATGATCAGCAATTGGCCAACAATGCTGGTCGCAAAGTAGCCGATGATGCCGACTGAAACAGCGGCTGAAGAACTGGTAAAGACGTTGGCCAGTAAGAAAACCAAACTCAGCAACAACCACAACGTGACAAAGGTCGCCGCACTGATTTCCAGCGTTCGGGTGAAGATGGTCAGTCCGTCGCCCACACCCTTATCTAAATCGAGGTGGTGACCAAACAAAATCGCCTTCATTACCAGCGCCATGCCCAGACTCAACACGTACCAGAACACACTGTAGATAAACATTGCCAGCCACTTGCTAACGAGGATCTGCCCGCGACTATAGCGCCGGTACAGCACTTCCTTGATCGTCCCGTACTGAAATTCCATGGTGATGATCGTCGCACAGGCCGCAATCATAAAGAAGATGATGATTGGTCGGGCAAAATACAGTGATTCAAAGGTCGCAGCCGGCTCAAACGTTTTCGGGTAAATGCGAGACAGAATCGCGAAGAACGCCTCCGCTGCTAGTAGGAAGAATGCGCTGATCCAGGTACTGTTCTTCTTATAAAGTTTGAATAATTCCTGCTTCACTAAGGTGCCCACTAGCTCATCTCCTTTTGCTGCTTCTTCTGTAACTCGCTGGCTTTCAAGACTTCGAGCAGGGACGTTTCCAGATTACCTTCCAGTCGATCGATGTCTAAGACGTCAACCTCACCGTTAACTAACACCTTCAGCATTTCAGGTAACGTAGTGTCGTCCGTTTCAACGACCTCCAACTGTGGATTTGGCGTTAATTGGAATCCCGCCGCCTTCAATAATTGTTGTGCTTGCGGATCATTATTGGTTTTCAGGATGATCGTCTGCTTCCCCTGCGAAGCCAATAACCGGTGCATCGTGGTTTGTTGCACGATAGCGCCCTGATCAATAATCAAGAGGTCTTGCGCCAGTTTTTGCAGCTCACTTAAAATGTGAGACGAAATCAGGAACGTGGTGCCCTTTTGCGCTTCCATCATAATGACGTCACGTAGGTCCTTGATCGATTGTGGATCGATCCCGTTCATCGGTTCGTCCAAAATGACGAGTTCGGGTTCGCTGACCAAGGCCATTGCGATTCCCAACTTCTGCTTCATTCCCAAGGAGTAATCCTTAGTTTTACGTTTAATGTAACTATCCATATTCAACTGTGAAATCACGTTTTGAACGTGGCGCAACTGGTGGTCACCATCGGCAAACAGCCGCAGGTGATCCCAACCAGTTAAAAACGGGTAAATGCCGGGGTATTCGATCAACGCCCCAACCTTACTGAGCGCTTCATGACTCGTTGGTGTAATTGATTCGCCATCGATCTCAATCGTCCCAGTCTGGTAATTGATCAGACCAAGGAGCGTCTTCATCAGGGTCGACTTCCCAGCACCGTTAGGCCCAACGAGCCCAACAACGTGCCCCCGTTCAACCGTAAACGACACGTCATGCAAAATGTGCTTATTGCCGAAACTCTTGTTGAGATTCTGCACGGTTAAGATATTTCCCATAAGGGCCTCCTCATTGTGACTTACCTTTTATTTAAGCACAGGTGGCGGTTGGGGGCAAGAGTGTGAGGAGAAGCGGTTAAAAGGTGGCGTGAAAGGCGTCCCCAGTGAGGGCGCCGGGGCTTGGCGGTTTCACTGGGGACGCCTTCCACATAACCTTTTGCTTCTCCGAACGCGTTTCGGCGTGGCGAAGGGAATCAGTGGCGAAATAGCGCGTTCATAATTGCTAAATCCCGGGACAGTTAACTCCAAGTGCCACCGAAAAATCCGTTGCTGGAATGCGCGTCGCAAGGCCTACTTTTGCAAGTGAACAACAACTGCCACTCTGTCTAAATACTATCCAAACGAAAAACGACTACCTATTTTGGTTAGCCGTTTTTAATACTGCATTTTGAAATGATCATTAATGTCCAGTGAAAGTATCCGACGCTATCCTCACCATGGTAGTGTTGGCGACAGTTCGTTACTACTACCTAGTTTTCGGCGCCTGTTTGGATTTGGCTTTCCGCTTACTATTTTTGGGGGCTGTTTTCCTTGGTGTTCTCTGGCAACCGCGCCGAAACGTGCTGCGCAAGACAGAGAGTTGCACGTAAGCGACTTCCACCACAACCCCCAAAAACCGGGGTTTCTCATTTTTAATATTGAGTGCTTTTGGTGACGTACGTTACTACTACCTAGTTTTCGGCGCCTCTTTGGATTCGGCTTTCCGCTTACTATTTCCCTAGTGGGACTGCCTTCCGTGATGTTCTCTGGCAGCCGCGCCGAAACGTGCTGCGCAAGGCAGAGAGTTGCACGTAAGCGACTTCCACCACAAACCCCAAAAACCGGGGTTTCTCATTTCTAATATTGAGTGCTTTTGGCGACGTGCGTTACTACTACCTAGTTTTCGGCGCCTCTTTGGATTCGGCTTTCCGCTTACCGCTTTTCTAGTGGGACTGCCTTCCTTAGTGTCTTCTGGCAATCGCGCCGAAACGTGCTGCGAGAAGCAAAGAGCTATGTGTAAGGTAACTTCAGCAAAAACGCCCAAAAACCGGGCGCTTTCGCTGAAGTTACCTTACACGCCGCTCTTTAACCGCTTCTCTCCGCACTCTACATGTAATACACCTCAACCCCCGACAAAACCACATCCCCGGTCAAATAAACCACTTTTCCGTCCACCTGCTGCACACCATTTTCATTAATACCGCTCAATGACACGTTCGTTTTGTTGATCACCTGCCACGCCTGTGGTAAATACAGTTCCACGCCGCTAAACCGGCTGTTGATATCAATCACGGCATTTTCAACTAAATCAGCTTTATCAAAATACACTTTCAGCCCCGTCATATACGCCGTCACGTTGACCCGTTCCAAGTTGTTGCCGCGGACATAGCGGATGCTGTTGCTCATCCGGCTCTCGATGTTTAACGTCGTCTTATCGTCCGATACCGTCTCCTCGTCAACCATGCCACCATTATACTGGTGATGATAATGTGGTCCGTGCGGGTGACCGTGATGGTGCAATCGTTTTTCCCAATAGCGGTGCCGCGGCCGGAAAAAAATCAACGATAAGCCAATCGTCAACAGCACCGCAATCCCCAGAATCGTCCACGGCGCCAAGGCCTGAATACCCAGTGGCCCAGCGTACAAGATGCTCAAAAAGGCCAGTGAAAACACAATCCCACCGATACTCAACATTGCAAGGCTTTGAATCAACGCCCCTGCCAAAATCAGCGTCGCGATAACGCCCCAGAAACTAAAGTGGTAATTGATCAGATTCAACTGACTTGCCCCCAACAAAAGCGCCCCAACAATGAAAAACGCGCCCCAGAACCAGTTACGGTTGCGAAATGAACGATTCATAATTTATTTAAGGGGTCACAACTCGTCCGCAATGACCCCATCCTCCTGTCTGCCAGCTTGGCAAAAATTTATTTTACGTGATAAAGCCAGTAATAATCGGCAATTTAAGTAACTATACCAAATTAATGATGTTCCATTTTAGAAAATTGTGTTATTATGACTGCACAGGCGTTTATCGTGATTTTAATCACTAATTTCACCTTAAATAATGGCTATACCATTCAATTATGGCTGTTCTAATTCTTCTAACCGTTGCTTCAACACCGGATAATAGCGCCGCGATACGTACACCTGCTTATGCGATTGCTGGAACGCTACAACGTTACTCGAGAGGGAATGGGTCAACGCAAACACGTTGGCCACATTCAAAATAGCGGATTTTGATACCCGCATAAAAGACCCAGGTAACAGGTTTTCCAGTTCGTATAAGCGATGACGGGTTTCGAAGATATCATCCGCCGTATGGGCATTAACCTGCCGCTCCTCAGTTTCGAAAAACAAAATCTCATTCAAATCGAGGTAGTAGGCCGTATCCCCCTTGTAACACGTTAACACCGGTGGCGTCGGAACATCCGGAACGCTCAACTGCTGTAACAACTGTCGAATTTCCGCATCCTCAGCGGGTGTGCGAATCACGATTTCCGGCTCAGCCAGTGTTTGATCAATTTCAATCCGGACCTTCACAACGTTTCCCACCCTTCTATGTTTTTAGTTAACCTGATTTTACCCATGGACACAAGCCGTTTGCGCTAAGTGGCTAAAATGTGACCGTAAGTGGTCGGCTTTATCAACGTTAGGTTATTTGAACCGGTTGAAAATGTAAGCGATTTCATATTCGTACAATCAATTTTTACGTCTCAACCATGCCTTTTAAGCTCCACTTAAGTTCCCAGCCATAAGATGTTTGCATACCAAACAACTTGCGAAACATGTGTAATTTTAAATGCAAACTTAACACCGTATCACCTAACACTTAACCACGAACTTAATACCGTGGTCATAACGGAGGTTTCTGATCCATGACAATTGCGCAACAACAACACTTGATTCTCAGTCGCCACGAGGTCAGTTATCACGACCTCACCCTCTTCAAGCAAACCGATGGGTCGCCGATCGCATTTCTGGGTCGCGGCACCGCCGCCATCGATATGTACCGGGGCAATTTTGATATCAAGGATAACTTACAAACTAAGATTCCGCTCACCATCACTGATGAGCAGGTCGCTGAAGATGACATCACCCTGACGTTAGGGTTCGATGGTCGCGACTACCTTAGTCTTAATTTCACCATCGATAGTCACAGCCGCCTACAAGTGACGCCAACCTTACTCATTGATGGTTGGAACCGCTTCTGGTTGCGGCTCACAGCTCAGCCAGACGAAAAGGTCTACGGGGCTGGTGAACAACTCTCGTATTTCAACTTACGGGGGCACCACTTCCCACTCTGGTCATCCGAACCCGGAATTGGCCGCAACAAGCATACGCTGACTACCTTTCAAGCGGATCAGGATCACGCGGGTGGCGACTACTACACCACCAACTATCCGGAAGCGACCTTCGTTTCCACGCAACACTACTTCTGCCACGTGGAAAGTTACACCTACGCTGACTTTGATTTTCAAAACGATGACTACCACGAACTGCAATTCTGGGGCGTGCCGACTAAGTTAGTGTTTGACCAAGCGCCAACCTACTTAGAACTCGTGACCAAACTAACAGCGCTCATGGGCCGCAACGCCAGCTTACCGACTTGGACCGATAACGGCATCATCCTGGGCTTACAGGGTGGCACGCAACGGGTCAACGACCTGAAAAACAAGCTCCAAGCCCGCGACGTTCAAATCGCCGGCCTCTGGTGTCAGGACTGGGAAGGCATCCGCATGACCAGCTTTGGCAAACGGCTCTTCTGGGATTGGCGCGCGGACGAAAAACTTTATCCCCACCTCACCGATCAGATTCAGGCTTGGCAACAGGATGGCATTCAGTTCTTAGGGTATATCAATCCCTACATCGCTAACGATGCCGAATCCTTCCAAGCCGCTGCCGCCAAGGGCTACTTCGCCCAAACGCAGGACGGCGGTGTTTACCTCGTTGATTTCGGTGAATTTCACTGTGGCGTCGTTGACTTTACCAACCCCGATGCCTTCGAGTGGTTTAAAGGCATCATCAAGCACCAGTTGATTGACGCTGGCATCACCGGTTGGATGGCTGATTTCGGCGAGTATTTACCCACCGACGTTGTGCTGTACGACCACTCTGACCCACTGATGATGCACAACAAGTGGCCGGTGCTTTGGGCCCAGTGCAACTACGAAGCGGTGCAAGAATCCGGCAAGGCCGACCAACTGATGTACTTCATGCGTGCCGGCGCTGCTGGTAGTCAAAAATACACGCCGCTACTTTGGGCTGGTGATCAAAGCGTCAACTGGAGCCAAGACGATGGGCTGATTTCAACCGTGCCCGCCGCCCTCTCAAGCGGCATCATCGGTAACAGCCTAAGCCATAGCGATATCGGTGGCTATACCAGTCTCTACGGTAACGTGCGGTCGAAGGAACTGTTTATGCGTTGGGCCGAAATGGCCGCCTTTACGCCGATCATGCGGTCCCACGAAGGTAACCGACCTGACCAAAACTTCCAAGTCTACGAAGATGACGAAGCCATCGATCACTTAGCGCAATATACGAAAGTCTTCAAACGACTCACCGCATACCGCCACGCCGTTATCGCCGAAGCCGCTCACCGCGGATTACCCGCGCAACGGCCACTGTTTATGCACTACGAGGACGATGCGCATGCCTACGACGTTCAAGACGAGTTCTTGTTCGGCAGTGACCTGTTGGTTGCCCCCGTCAGCCAACCGAACCAAACTAGTTGGTCAGTTTACTTGCCAGATGATCAGTGGGTCCACCTCTGGTCAGGGCGGCTTTACACCGGTGGCACCCACACCGTCCCAGCACCCTTGGGTGAAATTCCAGTCTTTTACCGCAAGGACTCAGCCTTTGCGGATCTCTTTCAACAGATAGGAGCTTCAAAATGACTTATCACGTGACGAATCCCTATACTGGACAGTCGGTGATCGACTATCCCAACGCATCTGATACCGACATCGCAACCGCCTTACAGCGGGGCGATACATACTACCACGACCACTACACCGATTCAGTAGCGCAACGGGCAGCACAACTTCAAAAAATCGCCGACAGTTTCCGCAACCACGTTGACGACCTTGCCGAAGCGGCCATGACTAACATGGGCAAACTCTACCGCGAAGGCCTCGGTGAAGCCAACGCCGCCGCTAATATCGCACAATACTACGTCGATCACGGGCCACAGGCGTTGCAGCCGAAACCCTATACGTATTTGGACAACAAACAGGCGCTTTTACGCTACGATGCAACTGGCATCGTGCTGGCGATTGAGCCTTGGAACTTTCCTTATACTCAAGTGATGCGGGTGTTTGCGCCGAACTTCTTGCTGGGCAATCCAGTGATCTTAAAACACGCCGCCATCGTTGCGGGGTGTGCGGACTTGTTTGAAAAACTGGTTTGGGACGCTATCGGTGACGATGGCGCCTTCAAAAACCTGTTCATCACCAACGACCAGGCCGCCACAATCATCGCTGACGACCGCGTCCAAGGCGTCGCCCTCACCGGTTCCACCAAGGCCGGCAAAATCGTTTCAGCAGAAGCAGCCCAAGCCTTGACCAAATCCACTTTGGAGCTTGGCGGCAACGACGCCTTCATCGTCCTGCCTGGTGCTGACATTGACCAAGCCGTGGCGGATGGCGCCATCTCACGTCTGCGAAATGCTGGCCAAGTCTGTACCTCAGCCAAACGCTACATCGTCCATGAAGCCGTCGCCGAGGAATTTACCGCTAAGATGATTGCGACCTTCAAGGCCCAACAAATTGGTGATCCGAAGCTGGACAGCACCACGATTGCGCCCCTTTCCTCGAAGGCAGCTCAAACTGGTTTGCAGGCCCAAGTCGACGCTGCGGTGGCGAACGGTGCCAAGGTCCTAGTTGACGGTGGTGCCGTGACCGATCAGCCCGGCAACTTCTTCAAACCGGTGTTGTTGACGGGCATGACCCCCGCCAACCCAACCTACGATGACGAATTCTTCGGTCCCGTGGGTCAGATTCACGTGGTTAAGTCAACGGAAGCCGCCATTAAACTGGCGAACAGTTCGCAGTACGGCTTAGCCGGTGCCGTTTACGCTGGCACCACCGCCGAAGCACAGGCGGTCGCCGAACAACTCGAAACCGGTCAGATTTTCTTGAACCAACCTTCCAACGGTTACCCACAGTTACCGTTTGGCGGCGTTAAGAACTCCGGTTACGGCCGTGAAATGAGCGACCTCGCGTTATACGAATTCGCTAACCAAAAGATGATTGCGTTAGGCTGATCACCTTTTCAGCACCACTTGATTCTTAGCTCGATCCCAACGAGCTAAGGTGAGGCAACTTTCAGGTTGTTTGACCTCAGCTCGCCGGGATACATAAACTACTTAGCATTTGGAGGGATTTAGCAAGATGGACTCGACAACCCAAGCCGCAACTCAAAAAAACGACATTGCGCCCCGCACCGTCACCCTGCGTAACAAAATTGGTTACGCCATGGGCGACGTTGGGAATAACTTCCTATTTGATATGGGACAACTCTACTTATTGAACTACTTTACCGACCAAGTCGGGCTTCCCAGCGCAGCCGCCGGGACAGTCTTTCTGGTCGCCAAAATCTGGGACGCCTTCGCTGACATGTCAGTGGGGACCTGGATCGACAACCGAACCAACATTAGTAAACGCGGGAAGTTCCGGCCGTTCCTGTTGTGGGCCGGGATTCCGCTCGGCCTGCTGTTGATCGCCAACTTTACCACGCCGAACTTCTCGGTGACCGGTAAACTGATCTGGGCCTACCTCGCCTACATGCTGTTTGGGACCTGTTACAGTATCTCCAACGTGCCGTTTGGTTCGATGATCCCGACGATGACCCGAAACAGTCAGGAACGTTCCGAACTGGCCTCTTGGCGTCAAGCGGGGTCTAACCTAGGCTTGATGCTGGCGACGATTGGGTTTATGCCGATCGTCAACCTGCTGCCAAATGAACAGACCGGCTACACCGTGGCCGTCGTGGTCTTCGCAGCTCTCGGCGTCATCTGCCAGTGGATCTCCTATGCCAACATTAAAGAAAACTACTCGGCGCCCGCCAAACAAAAGGTCAATAAAAAGGATCTTAAAGCAGCGTTCAAATCACTGCTGAAAAATAAACCGCTCATCACTTTGAGTATCGTTAACCTGTTCACCTTCTCGGCTTTCAACCTCAAACTGGCCGTCCAGGTTTACTACTGCAAGTACATTCTGAAAGATACTGCCGCCATTTCATGGCTGGGCTTCTTCAGTATCGGGATGGTCTTCGTCTCGGTATTTTTAACCCCCATCCTCACCAAACGCATTGATAAAAAATACGTCTACATGCTGGGCTGCGCCATCTGGGCCATCGCCGACATTCTTGGCTTTTTCATGGCTGACAACACCTTCCTGTTCGTGTTCTTTACCTCCATCGCCTACCTTGGCGACGGCTTTACCAGCGCCCTCAACTGGGCCCTCGTTTCCGACTGTGTGGAATACGGCGAATGGCAGACTGGCATCCGTTCCGAAGGGATGACCTACTCCTTCTTCCTGTACTTCCGAAAGCTCTCTCAAGCCATCGCCGGCTTCGTGCCTGGTGTTGTGCTCGCCTGGGTCGGTTACGTGCCCGGCCAAACCCAAACTGCCGGCGCCCTACTTGGGATTCGTGGCTTGATGTTCCTGTACTCGGCCGTCTTATCGATTGCCACCATCATCTTGATGTACTGGGCTTACTCCTTGACTGAAAAGCGCTACGGCGCCATCGTCAAGGACCTGCTGAACCGTCGCGGTGATGAAAAAGTTAACTCTGTTCAAATGACTAATTAAAAAGGGGAAATTTATCATGAAGTATTTTTTAGACAGTGCCAAATTAGATGAAATCAAGATTGCTTACGAACAATACGGCTTTGACGGCGTCACCACCAACCCCAAGCACATTATGGCCAGCGGCAAACCGTTCATGACGGCGATTACCGACATCGCTAACTATGTGGCTGATAAGCCCGACTTCCCGGTTTCGGTGGAAATTAACCCCCACTTAGAAACTGCTGACGAAATGGTTGAAATGGCTACTAAGATCAGCGCCTTATCACCAAACTTCGTCATCAAGATTCCAACCAACAAGCAAGGCATCATCGCTGCTCGCCGTCTCGAACAGGCCGGCATCCGTACCAACATGACGCTGGTCTTCTCCCCAGCCCAATCAATCATGCCGGGTAAAATCGGTGCCAAATACGTCTCGCCATTCGTCGGCTGGAAGGAAGATTACGGCGACGACGGCATGAACTACGTCAAGGACGTGGTCGACATCTACCGGACTTACGACTTTAAGACGGAGATCATCGTAGCCGCCATCCGCAACGCCAAACAGATCCAACAAGCCGCCATTTACGGCGCCGACATCGTGACCTGTTCACTGGCCGTTTACGAAAACAGCTTCTACAACCCTTACACCGACTTAGGCCTGAAGATTTTCCAAGACGCCTGGGACAACACGGAAACGGAGTAAGCCATGATCACTTTAACGAAACTGCAACAAGCTAACCCTGATACTAAAATCACGTTAGTCACCGACCCCGCCTTCGCACTGTACGGCCGCGTGGTCACCCTACCACACCAAAATGAACTCGCTGAAACGTTGGCGGCCAACACGACTATTCCGGATGAAAAGAACGTCTACGTCCGCGATGATCCTCAGTTCTTAACGGATGACCAACGCGCCGACATCGGCCACGACTTCTACGGCGAACAAGCCGTCGAAATCGGCTACTGCAACGGTAACAGCGACCGGATCAACGCCTTTGAATGGCACAACTGTTCTGAACTGAATTTAGCCACTACGGATTTAGTGCTGTTTCTTGCCCACCGTAAGGACCTCGACGGCAAGACAATGACGACGGACAAGGCCCACGCCTTCTTCGTGCCAGCCGGGACCGCCATCGAAGTGTACCCAACCACCTTGCATTTTGCCCCCATCCGGGTTTGGCAATCCGGGTTCAAATGCCTAGTGGTGCTCACCGCCGACACGAACACGCCGCTGAACAGCGACCGGCAACCTGACGATTTGCTGTTCCAGCACAACAAATGGCTCATCACTCACCCCGAAAATACCCGAATGGTGAACAACGGCGCGTTTGCCGGACTTTCCGGCACCAACACCGTCATCACCCCACTCACAGACTAACTTAGAAGGAAGCGCACACTTATGAGCAAAATTCTCTACCTCCCCGTCGTCCGTCGCAAATTTGACGCCGACACCGCTGAAAAAATCATGCAAAGCACCAAACAACAATTATCCGAATACGATTTAGTTGCCCCAGAAGCTTCACTGGGCGATCCAACAGAACTGAGCAGCTATCTGGCCTCTGTTCGTGATCAACATTTCGCTGGCATCATCTTCCATAACACGACCTTTACGGATGCCGAGTTCATTAAATTGGTCCACGAATGGTACCCGAACACACCAATCCTGTTGTTGGCACCCCACGAACCCAGCATTCACGGTTGGTTACGCCTCAACGCGTTAACTGGCATCATGAGTTCCGGCAACTATTTAGCTAGCCAACACCACCAATTCGACCACATCTATGGCAACCCTGACGAACCGGCCGTTCACGATAAGATCAACAGCTTCGTGAAGGCCGCTCAGATCAAGGACGAAGTCGCTCACCTCAACATTGGCGTTGTCGGCACTTTCCCACCCGGATTCTTCTTCTCGGATGCCAACGCTGCTGAACTCCAGAAGCATTTTGGCACCCACTTGATCCACTACAACATCGACGACTGTTTCGATCAGGCCTACGCCTTGGAACCCGCCGTCTACAAGGAACAACTGGACTACGCCATCGCCAACTTTAAGGATCTGGACGCCAAGGGTGATGAAACCATCCGCTTCGTGAAGTTCGCTACTTTAATGAAGCAGTACCAAGCCCAAGACCACTTAGGCGCCCTAGCGTCACGCTGCTGGCCAGACTTTTTTGACAAATACCACAGTGCCCCCGGCGCCGTGTGGTCTCAACTCTGTGACCAACAACTGCCAACCGCGATGGAATGTGACATTCACGGTGCGTTGTCGATGTACATCCTGCAACAGATGACTAGCGATCACGCCGCCACCTTCTTGGGTGACTTCTCTAGCATGGATCCAAGCGATAACACCATGACCACTTGGCACGACTACGGCGCTTACTCACTGGCCAACCCCAAGTACGGCGTTGAAGCCAGCGTTCACCCAAACCGCAAAGTGCCTGTCAGTCCGAACATGGTCCTCAAACCCGGCCAAGTGACCTTCTTACGGGTCCACTACACCGAACTTGACGGCTACGAATTAGCGATTTCTCGCGGCAACGTGTTAGACGTTGAGCCTCAATTCAACGGTGCTTCTGGTCGAGTCCAAATGGACGCGCCAGTTGAACAACTGGTTGACCAATTCGTTGAAGAAGGCTACGAATCTCACTTTGCGCTGGTTTATGGCGATTACGTTGATGATTTGAAGGCTCTTGGTCGGTTGTTGCAGATTCCGGTTAAAGTTTATACGGATTAAATCGTTTATTTTAAGCGAAAGCTCTGGTTAATGCATGCCAGGGCTTTTTTTGCTGTCGTTTGTGTTCGGCGTAAGTGTGCGGAGCGAGACGGGTTGAGAGCAGTGTGCAAGGTAACATCGGTGAAGGCGCCCGGGCCTGGCGGGTTTACCGATGTTGCCTTGCATGCAGCTCTCAGTCTCGCGCAGCACCATTCGGCGTGGTGGCCAGAAAGCGCGTGGTTGACAAGTTCCTACATCTTCAGGAACCCTGGAAATAACAGTTTAAGTGGCGCCGAATTTTGTAACCTGAGAGCGTCGGTTTTCGTGCGGCTTTGGCAAGCGAAGCGACGACAAACAGCCAACACCCAAATCACACCCAACACTTACGCTGGACACAAACGACAGCAAACATCGATGAACCACGTCAGAATACCAAGTACCATAATTGCTGATTTCTAGACAAAGCAATTGGCGCCACTTTTTATTTCAATTTTCCCGCCGAGTCACGCCCCGCTCGTGTATACTAGGTTGTAAACGATTACACAAAAAGGAAGACCTCACATGGACTATCTCATTAACATGCCCGTCAACAACTGGTCCGTTGACGAATTCGACAGCACTGACGACCTCAAGCACTTCTACCAGCGGTATGGCTGCAACGGCATCGAGGCCATTTTAGTTGGCGATGATTTTTCACCTAAGATGAAAGCCGACATGATTCCCGGCCTACACCTCAGTTTCTACGCCAACTGGCTACCGCTGTGGCAAAACGACACCGAAACCTTAATGAAGGAGTACGGTTCTGAAGCTGCCTGGACCGAATTTTTCCAAGCCAAGAACCGTGAAGAACTGATTGAAGTCTACGGTAAACAGTTGATTGCGGCCCATAAGTTAGGGGTTAAATACGTGGTCTACCACGTCGGCGATACCACCCTCGATGAACTCTACGCCTACGACAAGGCCGACATCAGCTACAAAAACCAGCAGATCATCGATGGTACCGTGGAGATGGCCAACACCCTTTACGACCGCTACGGCGAGTACATGGACTACGATTTTCTATTTGAAAACCTAACCGTGGGTGAGCTGAACTTGCTGAACCCCAAAACACCGCTAGAACTATTAGACCGGGTGAAGATTCCTAATACCGGCATCGTTTTGGATACTGGTCATTTAAGCAACACGAATTTAGCCATCACGAACCAAGACGATGCCTGTGATTACATCATGCAGATTCTCGACCGAAACGAAAGTCTAATTCCGTACATTAAGGTCATGCATTTAAACTGCAGCGTGGCCGCTCACGACGGCTTCTTTGCGGAAGTTGCTAAAAACGTACCGTTAGACCACTCTAAGTCGTACCTCGACCAGTTTGCGCAAGTCTACAACCGATTGGGTAAGGCCGATCAACACATTCCGTTTACGACGTCGGCTATTCAGAAAGTGGTGGACCGCGTACAGCCAGAGGTTGTGGTTAACGAGTTGGCTCACCATAACCGTGAGGAGTGGGGCGACCGGATTGGGACGCAGATGGCGGCGTTGGGAAAGTATCAGAAGTGAGTAGGTTAAGTGCCAGAGATGCCCTGAGGTGGTGTCTGTGGCGCTTTTTTGTTGGATTGGCGTTGGACGGCAGCGTTCATTGCTAGTTCAGGAGGCCATCACTTACCTCAAAATTCGGGCGTTTTCGCATTACTTAGCGAACTTGGCGACGTGCATTGCTACTACGTTTGTTTCGGCTTGATTGTAATTGATTCGTTCCGCAAATGAATTACTCACTGAAGTCTTTTTAGTTAACCTCTTTTTGGCCACCGCTTCTCCTCGCGCTTTGCGCCCTTTACCTTTCCTTTACTTCCTTTTAAGTTCGCTTTAAGCTACCAGCCGTATATTAGATTCATCAACAAGCAAACAACAACTTAATCAATCCAATTTGAAAGGAAGCCTTGCCCATGAAACCTAGTGGTCATCACCGGTACCCCCTAATGCCAACGGTGATCACGGTAATGCATCTTTAAAGGCTCAAGCAAGTAATACCCCCAAACATGATGAGGTCGGCTAGCCCCCTAACTAGTCGGCTTTCCCTAATCAAATGACGAGTAACACCCTTTTCAAGCATATATAAACAAACAACATAAACCCGAAAAGATCTCTAACAGGCCTCCCATTCTGTTGGAGGTCTTTTTGGTGGGAGAGCGTGCCAGAACGCGGTTAGGTCCCAGAAGGTAAGCAGTTAATAACGTAGATTCCCGGTCTTAGAGTCTGCGTTATTAACTGCTTACCTGGCCGGGACCTGCGTTCTGGCGCGCGTTTAGGCTATATAACAGTCCAAATTCTCCCCATTTTATGTTTCACTTAAGCCAAATTTAAGTCCCACTTAAGCGTCACCCCTTAATATATAACTTGTAGATGAGGTTCCCACCTCTCTAAAATTGATCACCCTCACGACACTAGCCCCCTAACTAGTATCGTGAAACAGTCGCTACTCCCACTAACAACCCCAAACCAACAACTTGATGCCCCCTAATCATCAAGTCTCCCATTCATCAGCGACCGGGTAGTGATCAATTTGTAGATAACTAAAAAAATCACCGGCCGTCCTCCCCTGACATTGCCGGTGATTTTTTTGTATTTTATAACGCAACCTCACTTTAAGTTAGGCTTAAGTTGCCATTAAGTTCTGCTTAAGCTACACCCGTTATGATGTTACTTGTAGATGAGGTTTTACCTCTCTAAATTGATCACCCTCGCCAAACTAGCCCCCTAACTAGGTTGGTGAATCGGTTGCAACTCCCACTCTTAACAAACCCCTAAACTAACAACAACTTGGTGTCCCCTAATCACCAAGCCCCCATTCATCCGCAACCGGGTGTGATCAATTTCTGACATAACTTAAAAATCACCGGCCGTCCTCCCCTGACGTTGCCGGTGATTTTTGTTTTCCCTAACTCGCCACTGATAAATTCAACTTAAGCTTCACTTAAGCACCAGTTAAGTCCACTTTAAGCTCCCCGAACTATCATGGTTCTTGTAGATGAGATTCAATCCTAGTCAACTGAAAGGAAGTCTGTTTATGAAAATACTACTTGCAGCTATCCCCGCCGTGATAACGGTCGCGACCATTAGCGCCGTCACCGTCCACCGTCACCAGCAACGCTTGCTGGCAATGATTCCCCTCAAATAACCAAGAAGTGCAAATTTAGCTCCCAACGATTTCTCAGATCAAACTAAACCAACTTAACTGAATTGAACAACACCCCTAATTAACTGAAGCACCTCTCTCTTAGCAACACCTCCCTAACTAAATAACGCAAGCAAAACGGCCACTTTCCCCTGAGTGGTCGTTTTTTTGTGGCCGTAAGCCATAAAAAATAAGTCCACTCATAACGAGTGAACTTACCGTGAAACATTTTTAGCGATAAATAACAATGTCAACATCATCGTTGATCAAACCGACTAACCTTACTTAGAATCTGTTTTCTTGCGTTTCTTCCAGCCAGTCAACCCCAGCGCACTCATCAAAAGTAACCCGATAAGTGATGTGGCCTGATTAGCGTCATCAGTTTGTGGCAAAGTAGCCTGTTCATTTGATGTTGGTGACTGACCGACTGTAACAGTCCCAGTTGCTGCTGGTGTTTTAACCGTGCCTGGGGTCGTTGGGGTCGCTGTGACTTGACCACCACTTCCGCCAGTCTTGGTATTACCACCGTTGTCACCGGTACCCGCGCTGGCACCACCGCCAGTAGTACCACCAGTATCTACTATTGGTGTGTCAACAACTGGTGTCGTGCCGCCTGGGGTCTCGTTACCACCTGAACCGTTACCGCCACCTGGGGTTGGTGTTTCAATCCCAGTTCCCGGTGTAGACGTTTCTGGCGTAGAAGTTCCCGGAACAGCCGTGTAGTGCACGTTAACGATCGTATTGGCATCCGTTGGTGTAACCGCTAATTGCGCGACGATTGCCAAATCAGGGGTATACCCTTGAATCGTAGGACTCAAAACTGCAGGGAAAACATTCGAATCAACAACTGTCCAATCACCATAAGTGACCGCTCCCGTTGCAACGTTCAAAGTCGCCTGACGCTCATAGTGCACGAGCTGGATCACACTATCCGCCGCCTTGGTGCCATCCGGATTCAAGTAATTGATCGTCCGTGAAATGATCTGGTTAAGATCGCTTTGGGTCAAACCACCCGGATACTTAGGGCTATCCTCATCACCCGGAACGATTGAAGTTCCCGGATCTTTAGGTCCCGTTGGGTTGCTTGGATCAATCGGCTTGTTTGGATCTGGGTCCTTTGGCCCAACGATGATCTCAGCAGGGTAGTATTTGACCGTCGTGACGATTGGCGCCGTGTCGCCGGTGACCGTGACAGCATCAACTGTCGTCACGATTGGATACAGGCCTGCCACACTTGGACTCGTCACCGCCGCAAATTGATCAGTCGTCACTGGTACCCATGGTGAGTAAGTCACCGTTCCAGTCGCAACATTAACGGTCCCGGTTCGGGTAAAGGCTAACGTTGCAGCACTGTCTGGCGCAACCGTCTCACCCGTACCAGCGTTTACGTAGTGAATCGTTTGCGTCACGATGGTGTTCAAATCCTTTTCGGTGACGCCTTCAGGGTATTTAGGCCCATCTTCATCACCTGGTACGATCGAGGTCCCCGGATCTTTTGGCCCGGTTGGGTTGCTTGGGTCGATCGGTTTGTCTGGATCTGGATCATGCGGTCCGACAATCACTTCAGCTGGATAGTAAAATACTGTCATATCGGTATTTTCATCCGTTGCCGTCACCGCTTGGGCATCAACTTGTGGCTTCAGCGTAATCTTACCGTCAACCGTTGGATTGATGACTGCTGGGTAATTAGCTGTTGCCGGTGTCCAAGCAGTGTAAGTGACTTGTCCCGTCTGAACTGCCACGATACCGTTTCGTTCAAAGGCTTGCGTCGCGATATGATCGTTAGCGACTGTCTCGCCAGTGAGTTTGTCGATATAGTGGATCGTTTGGGTCTTGGTCATGTTCAAATCCGTTGCGGTCACGCCAGCTGGATAAGTTGGCGTATCCTCATCGCCCGGAATGATCTCATCACCCGGATTCTTTGGCCCAGTCGGATTACTTGGATCAATTGGCTTAGTTGGATCGGGGTCTTTTGGTCCCACGATAACTTGATCAGGATAGTATTTGACCGTCTCAACGATCGGTTGACTATCGCCTTTCACCGTTGTCGCCGGGATACTAGTCACCAAAGGATAGTACCCATCGACCGTTGGACTGACAACTTCACCAAATACATCCGTCGTGACCGCTTTCCAGTCAGCGTAACTCACGGTGCCGTTTTGCACATCAACTGTCCCAGTCCGCGTAAACGCTAATTCAGCGGTCGCGTCTTTCGCAATTGGTTGTCCAGTCGCGGCATCAATATAATGTACCGTTTGCGTTACTGACGTTTTCAAATCATCGACCGTCACGCCACCCGGATATTTAGGACTGTCCTCATCACCCGGAACGATCGATGTCCCTGGATCTTTTGGCCCAGTTGGGTTAGTCTCGTCGATTGGCTTATTTGGATCAGGTTCATTTGGCCCAACGATGATTTCTTTAGGGTAGTATTTAACCGTTTCAACGATTGGCTGACTGTCACCAGTGACCGTAACCGCTGGAATTGCCTTGACCAAAGTAAACATGCCATCAACGTCTGGGCTGACAACCTCACCAAATTGATCAGTTGTCGTCGCTACCCAAGGTGAGTAGGTCACTTCACCAGTGGCCACATTCACCGTCCCAGTTCGCGTAAAGGCCAATTCAGCAGTCGCGTCAGTTGCAACCGGATCACCAGTTGCTGCATCAAGATAGTGGACCGTTTGGGTAATCTTTGCATTCAGCTTATCTGCCGTCACGCCTTCAGGATATTTCGGTCCGTCCTCATCACCTGGCACGATTGAAGTTCCCGGATCTTTTGGCCCAGTTGGGTTGCTTGGATCGATTGGTTTGTCTGGATCCGGGTCATGCGGACCAACAATCACTTCAGCTGGATAGTAAAATACTGTCATGTCAGTATTTTCATCCGTTGCCGTCACCGCTTGCGCATCAACTTGTGGTTTCAATGTGATCTTACCAGCCACTGTCGGATTGACGACCGCCGGATAATTAGCAGTCGCTGGCGTCCAATCAGTGTACGTGACTTGGCCCGTCTGAACGGCCACGATACCGTTGCGTTCAAAGGCTTGCGTTGCCACATTGTCCTTGGCGACCGTCTCACCAGTCAGCTTATCGACATAGTGGATCGTTTGGGTCTTGGTAACGTTCAAATCATCGGCTGTCAAACCGCCTGGATACTTAGGCCCATCCTCATCACCCGGAACCACGTCCGTACCCTCGTCCTTTGGCCCAGTTGGGTTACTTGGATCGATTGGCTTATTAGGATCTGGATCTTTTGGTCCGACAATGATCTCAGCTGGATAGTATTTAACAACCTCAACGATCGGCGCGGTCTCGTTAGTTACTTTCACCGCTGGCACCACGCTAACGTTTGGATAATACCCAGCCACCGTTGGACTAGTGACCGCCGCAAATTCATCGGTTGTCACTGGCTGCCAATCAGCGTACGTCACCGTACCGGTTGCAACATTCAGCGTTCCGGTCCGGGTGAAGGCCAATTCAGCATTATTGGTTTGCGCGATTGGATCACCCGTTACCGCATCAACATAGTTAATCGTCTGCGTTACCTTGGTATTCAAATCATCGGCTGTTAACCCACCCGGATATTTAGGGCCATCCTCGTCACCAGGAACGATCGTGGTGCCTTCATCCTTTGGTCCAGTCGGATTAGTTTCATCGATTGGCTTATTAGGATCTGGATCATGTGGTCCAACGACGATTTCGGCCGGATAGTAGAAGACGGTGATGTCTTTATCCGTATCCGTGTATGCAACATCCATCGCCGCAACTTCCGGCCCAAAGGTAATTTTACCTTCAACGACCGGGCTAGCAACTGCCGCAAACGTTCCGGGTGCCGGTGTCCAGTCAGTATAGGATACAGTTCCCTTTTGAACATCAACGAGACCGGTTCGAGTGTATTCAATGATTGCGGTATTATCTTCAGCAACCTTTTCACCCGTGGCCTTATCAACGTAGTGGATGGTTTGGGTGCGCTGGCCGTTCAAATCCTCAGCCGTAACCCCAGCCGGATATTCCGGACTATTGTCGTCGCCCGGAACGATCTTATCGCCCTCGTCCTTTGGTCCGGTCGGATTACTTGAGTCGATTGGTTTGTCTGGATCCGGTTCTTTTGGACCAACAACAATCTCATTTGGATAGTAAACAACCGTCACTTCTGATGGGGCGCTATTGACCGTTACCGGAACGCCTTCAACGACTGGGGTCTTGGTAAAGTAACCCGTAACCGTTGGACTAGTCGCATCTGGGTACGCCGTTGGTCCCTTCCAATCTTGATAGTAAACCGTGGCGTTACCATTTTCGTCAAGTTGATCAAACCGAATCAACGCCACCCGACTGTACTCAGCCGGTGTAACCTCATCCGGCGCCAGTGTCTCACCCGTCAACGCGCTGACGTAGTGGATCGTCCGGTCAACCGACCTATTCAGGTCATCTTTAGTGACCCCATTTGGGTAGACCCGCGGATCATCAGGCTTATCCGTCACGGTATCGCCCTGATCTTTAGGACCAGTTGGGTCAGTTGGCTCAACTGGTTCTTTCGGCCCAACGATCACCTCGGCTGGATAATAGTTAACCGTATCCTCGTATGCCGGATTCTCTTGGGTCACGTCAACTGGCACTTCTGAATAAACTGGCTTACTCGTAACATAACCCCGAACCACTGGATTCGTAACTTCCGCAAACGTATCAGTCGTCACCGGACGCCAATCCGTATAAGTTACCTGCGGATTACCTTGGCTGTCAGTCTTGCTGAAATCAACACTAGCAGCCCGTTTGAAGTCTAGCGATGTCGTATAATCGGACGCCACCGTCTCACCAGTTTCACCGTCTTGGTAATGCAGAATCTCCGGTACGATTGTTTCCAGATTATTGTCGGCTACCCCTGGCGGAAAGACAGGTGAATTTGGATCACCCGGTTTAACTGGGGTATTGGGATCCTTTGGTGATACGTTAGTACTTGGTTTATTGGGATCCTCAACCGTATCTGGATCAACGGTATAAACTGCCGGGTAAAGTTGAACATACTGTTTAACGTTCCCATTTAAAAGACCTGGTATCGTCGTCAGTCCACTTGTGGCAGGTAAGTAACCATCGATCTGTTCCAGATTTTCTTTAGCAATTGCTGGAAAGACGGCAGCTGCACCGTTAGCCTGAGTGTACGTTCCTCGCGTAATGGTGGCACTATTAGCTGAAACGCCTGATGGGGTGCCACCAGCCTGTACGATCATCGACGTTGGTTGACTCGACTTAATTTCAGCGCCCGTCAAAGCATCCATATAAACAATGGTTCTGGTATCTTGACCATATTGTAAGGCAGCAGCGGCCCCTGGAATATCGCCAATGTTATTACTTTCAACCACGTAGATGCCATCAGTTGCCGTAAACCCAGCCGCCGCTAAATCAGCGTTCCAAGTCCAGTTACTGCCAACTGTCGCCGTGACCGACTTCTTGCCATCATCAGACTTGATCGTAATCGTATCGCCGACAGCAGTTCCAGTTCCGGATGCAGCTAACCCAGTTGAACTAAATGGGTTCCATGTAACGGTTGGTTTGAGCTGAATATTTTCAATTGTAAATACACCATCGTAGACCCGATTAGATGCGGATACTGCGGTTGGTGACGTGCCTGTCGTGTAATATTGACTGGTTGACACCGTGATCGTATCGGCGTTGCCGACTGTCGCAGTTTTGGTCGTTGCATTAATCGAAATTGATTTTGGAAAACCGGTACCAATGGTTGTCAACTCTGTAACGCTCGGACTAGCGCCGGGGGCATCGGATTCAATGAATAAGGATGGAACCCCACCGGATGCCTGTTGGAAAGTCGACGATGCGCCCGTCATAGCGAGATTTTGAGTAGGCACCGTGACAGTGATCACTGATGCCGGTGTCAGTTCAACCTTGCCATTCACGGTACGCGTATTGGTGGCCGAGATTGATACGTTCTTAACCCAAATTTGACCGTTAATGACCTCAGTTGAAAGTGCATTGGGATAAGTGGCAATATTACCACTGAATGGTGTCCCTGAAAATTCAATCGCAACTGTTGGACTCGTATAAAAAGCGTTCGTTCCTGTGCCACCCACTTGAGTCAGCCCAGCAGCCGTTGTCGAAGCGTTAGTCTTATCCTTATAGATAGCGATTGCTTCTTGCAGCGCCGTATTGGTCATCGTTACTGAGCCAGGATTGACCGCCGTGACCTGAGTCGCCGGAATAATGACCGACGACATGACCAATGGAGCGGCCGGCACTGCTGCTGATACGGCTTTAGTAGCTGCTGTCGATGGTGCTGCAGCCGCAATTGATTGTTGCGTTGCCGCCGAAGCAGAAGCTGCTGTTGTCGTTGAACTGTTATCAGTCGAAGTTACATTACCGGATGTTTCCTGTTTAATAGTTGGCGTTTGGTCTGGTGCCGTACTTTCTGATTGAGACTGGGTAGCTATCGCCCCGGCGCCTGAACCACTGGTTGGCGTGGTAGCAGTTGTACTTGCTGAATCACTAGCTGCTTTCGTGGTATCAGTCGAACTCGCATCCGTTGAAGTAGCGGGTGCTGCTGGTGCACTATCCACCGGTTGATATGTTGAATCAGCAGAAATTTCAGGTGACGTCGTCGTTTGTGCCGACTCAGCAGTCGCTTGCTGGGGCGTTGAATCTGCGACCGGTTGCTGTGGTACCGCAGTTGCATCAGCCGCCGGTGTCGTTAAGGTTGCAGTTTGCTCGTCCCCCGTTCCACTGGTAGTTGATGGTACTGGTGCACTAACTACCGGATCAGCTGTGTCACTAGTGGCAGCCTTGGCAGGGACAGTCGAAACGGCTAAACCTAGTGCAGTGGTCGCAATTCCAGCCACAATCCAGTTTTTGCCATTTTTATACATTTTATACCAAACTTTTGTCTGGGCCGTGTCCTTTATTAGCTTGGCACGGCCGCGAACCGCTCTCTTACTCATGCCAATTCCTCCTCCTCGAATCTTGGCCATTTTCGCTACAAACACAAACACCTGACTTCCCCAACTTTCACAGCGTAGTTTAATGCGATTGGTATAGATTATCAACTAATTACACACCAACTAGTAAAAGTCGGTTCATACCTAAAATATCGTCATTTTTTTGAATGTATTATAACGGTTGTCAATCATTGGTATAGTTGTAAGAACGGCTGTACTCATTTCCAGCACAAGTTCGTTTTGATTCATCACCTATATTGGGCACATTGAAATGGCGTTTAACAAAAAGGGCGTTTCAAGCTGTTTTCGGCCACCACGCCGAAATGAGCGCCATAAGGCAGAAAGCTGCACGTAAGCTCTTTTAGGCCGCCACGCTGAAACGTGCGCCACCTTCTAATCGCCTTGTTCTGCACACTGCGCTATAATAGATTCTAATCAAACTCTAACAATAAAAGGGGACCTCACCATGAACGTCCATACCGGATCAGAACCTTGGAACCACGCCGCTGCGTTAGCGGTTCGCCTGAACGTGTTTGTTCAGGAACGTAATATCGCTATTGAAGATGAATTTGACGACCACGACCTACCTGATACCGTTTATGCGGTGGCCTATGTAGACGCCAAAACCCCCGTTGCGACGGGGCGTTATCAACCACTCGATGCTGATACGATTCGAATCGCCCGCATCGCAACGCTGAAAGACTACCGTGGTCAGCACCTTGGTGCACAAGTGGTTGCGGCATTGGAGAACAAAGCGCGTCAACAGGGATACAAAACGTCCTTGATCCACAGTGAGTTAACCGCCCAAGGCTTTTACGAACATCAAGGATACGTGGTCAGTTCCGAGATGTACTTGGAAGACGGCGTTCCTTGCGTCAATGTCGAGAAAAAATTATAACAGCAAAAACGACAACCGGATTTTTCGGTTGTCGTTTTTTAGTTCGTTTTGCGCAACGTCTCAGAAATCGTTGTCACGACCTGCTGTTGCGCCGGCGTAAATACGTGCGACCGCCGATAGACTAAACTCGTCATAAATTGCGGCACCTGCTCGTCTAATAACGGTACACGCACGACATCAGCATCCTGCTCCAAAATGGTCGTGGTTAAAAAACCGATGCCAACCCCATCCGCAATCAGGTTCAGTAAACTCTGCGTCCCGTTAGACCTGAAAACGACGTGCGGCCGGAAGTGGTTCTGTTTCGCCAAATCATTGAAGGCGCGGTTGTGAATGAAGCCGCCCTTGAACAGGACAAAGTCTTCACCCTTCAAATCCGCAAAGTAAACCCCGGGTTGTTTCGCCAACGGATGCGTGCGCGCAACGTAAATCGCAAAGGGCCGCTGATCAAACACCACCGTCTCTAAGTTAGGATCGTTTAGCGGCGCCACTGATCCCAACAACGCAAGATCAATCGTCCCTGCCTGCAAAGCCTCCAAAGTGGTCATTGACCCCTCCTCAAATGTTTGCAGGCGATCCAGTAACTTCGCTTCCTTCAACCGTTTCGCAATTTTTGGAAAATAAGTATTTTCAATAATCGGCGGTAATCCCAGCAATAGTTTTTCCTGCTTTTGATTTTGCAGCTCTTGCCGGAGTAATTGATCCTCGTTCACGATGTTGGTCGCGTGCACGAGGAGTTGCTGGCCACTCGGCGTAATCAGCAGATCACCGTGCGCGCGGTGTCGAATCAGCAGCGTTGTGTCCAGTTCCTTTTCCAGTCGCTGTAACGCAAACGTGATGGTCGGTTGACTGACATGAAAATATTGCGCCACTTGAGAAAAATTTTTAATTTCGGTGAGTTTAACAAAGTAAGCTAAATCCCGGATATTCACGACGATCGCATCCCCTACGCGTTATTTTAAAGCTTCTTTCTCCCATTATAACCATTTCTTATTAAGAGTGAGTAAGTTGACTATCAAAAATCAACGGCGTTACACTGACCTTATTCAAATACGAAGAAGGCCAAAACATGTCACGTCAATTACTAAACGATCCATTCCAAAACAAAGGCACTGCCTTTACCACTGCTGAACGTCGCTCACTTGGTTTAGAGGGCTTACTGCCACCTTACGTTCAAACGCTTGATCAACAAACTGAGCAAGCTTATGCCCAGTTCCAAGCGGAAGCAACGCCCCTAGCTAAGCGTCGGTTCCTGATGACGATTTTTAACGAAAACCGCGTTCTTTTTTACAAATTGTTCAGCCAACACGTTGCTGAATTCATGCCAATCGTTTACGATCCCGTCATCGCGGACAGCATCGAGCACTACAGCAGCCTATTCGTTGATCCTCAAGGCGCAGCGTTCTTGTCCATTGATGATCCTGATGCCATCCAAGCCAGCTTAACGAACGCCGCAGCTGGTCGCGACATTCGCTTGATCGTGGTTACCGATGCTGAAGGCATCCTTGGTATCGGCGACTGGGGCACTAACGGCGTGGATATCGCCGTTGGTAAGTTAATGGTTTACACGGCCGCAGCCGGTATCGATCCATCGCAAGTCCTCCCAGTCGTTTTGGACGCCGGGACGAACAATCAAACCCTATTAAACAGTCCCCGTTACCTTGGTAACCGCCACGAACGGGTAACTGGCAAGCGTTACGACGAGTTCGTTGATCAATTCGTCACCACCGCCGAATCACTGTTCGATAACCTCTACCTGCACTTTGAAGACTTCGGTCGCGATCACGCAGCTAACTTGTTGGCCAAATACCGGGATCGTTACACCATCTTCAATGATGATATTCAAGGCACCGGGATCATTACGTTAGCCGCCGTCCTTGGCGCACTCAACGTGTCAAAACAATCCTTACTCGACCAACGCTACCTGTGCTTCGGTGCCGGAACTGCCGGTGCCGGCATTGCTAAGCGGGTTTACGATGAATACCTGCAACACGGTTTAACCCCCGCTGAAGCCAAAAGTCACTTCTACCTCGTCGATCGCCAAGGATTATTGTTTGACGATGATGCAACGTTAACCCCAGAACAACGGGAATTCGCCCGTTCCCGGACGGAATTTGACCACCCCGAAACGTTGACGACTTTGGCTGCCGTAGTGAGCGCCATTCACCCAACGATTTTAGTCGGTACATCAACACAACCGGGCACCTTCACCGAGGCCATCATCCGCGACATGGCAGCTCACACCGAGCGGCCAATTATTTTGCCATTGTCCAATCCAACCAAATTAGCCGAAGCCAGCGCAAAAGACTTGCTGACTTGGACTGACGGTCGGGCGTTGGTCGCCACCGGGATTCCAGCCGATGATGTGACGTTAAACGGCGTCACTTACCAAATTGGCCAAGCCAATAACGCACTCATTTACCCAGGGTTAGGCCTTGGCGTCATTGCTAGCACGGCAACGACTTTGAACGATACCATGTTGTCCGCCGCTGCTCACTCCCTTGGTGGGTTAGTTGACCCAGATCAACCCGGCGCCGCAATCCTACCACCAGTTACGCAGTTGAATCAGTTCTCAACTGCAGTGGCTAAGGCGGTCGCTCAGAGTGCTGTGGATCAGAAGTTAACGCGGACAGCCGTTACAAACGTGTCGCAGGCGATTGCTGATACGCAGTGGGTACCAGAATATTAATCACTATTTTTTGAGAGCGGAACAGACTCGCGTGACCCAGTTTGGGGTTGGCGGGTCTGTTTTTTTGTGATGATGGGATGATTAACGTCAAAATTATTGCGTTTATGGGGCTGTTTGTTGCTGAGTGCTTCTTGGCGACGCTCATTGCTATTACTTTGTTTTCGGCGCCTCATTGACTTGGATGTTCCGGATAATCGGTTTTATTGTATAAACTGATTACGACACTTCACTTAGGCTACCGCGCCGAAACGTGCGAAGAAGAGCAGAGAGTTGCATATAACGACGTCCGCCCCATACTGGCGAAGCCCAGCCAGTATGGGGCGGACGTCGTTATACTCCACTCTCTAAACGCTCTTCTTCGCACTCTAATGCGTAATAATCTTCCCCAAAAATTGCCGTGCCCGCTCATTTGTTGGTTGACCATCGAAGAACTTCTCCTTCGTATCATCTTCCAAAATCTGACCATCTGCCATGAAAATTACTCGGTTAGCCACTTCGCGCGCGAAGCCCATTTCGTGGGTCACCACTAGCATTGTCATGTCGGAATCTTTAGCGATATCCTTCATAACGTTCAGCACATCATCGATCATTTCGGGATCCAGCGCACTGGTTGGTTCATCAAACAACAGGGCTTTCGGCTTCATTGCCAACGATCTTGCAATGGCGATTCGTTGCTGTTGGCCCCCTGATAATTGTGATGGGAACTTTTCAGCTTGGTTGACCAAATCGACTCGGTCCAATAAATCCATCGCAATTTTGCGGTTTTCTTCTTCTGGTCGTTTTAACACCATTCTTGGTGCCAACATGATGTTTTCCAAAATCGATTTGTTAGCATACAGATTAAAGTGTTGGAACACCATCCCTACGTTCTTACGAATTCGGTTCATATCGGTCTTCTTTTCTGCTAGATCCTGACCGTTTACGATCAACTGGCCCTTTTGAATCGTTTCAAGACCGTTAATTGTGCGAATCAGCGTTGATTTACCAGAACCAGATGGGCCAATCAGCACCACCGTTTCGCCACCATCGATTTTTAAGTTAATATTGTGCAATGCGTGGTAGTCGCCATAGTATTTTTCAACGTTATGAAATTCAATCATTGACATGTGAATCCCTCCCTTTTCTACTATTTAATGTGCGCGTTCAATGAGATGATCAAAAATGCTGATGAACGCCGGGATCGTTTTAAACATCCGCTCTGGATGAAACTGAACCGCAAACACGTTGCCGTCAGCTGATTCGATGGCTTCAATGACGTGGTCGTCGCTTTCCGCCACTGCGGTAAGGCCCTTTCCCAAATCGTGGATGGCTTGATGATGGAACGTGTTGACCAAGAAGCGGTGCCCCATCAACTTATCTAGGAATGAATCGGCCGTCGTTGTGACGTGCTGGGTAGGAATCTCCCAAGACGTTGGTAACTGGTTATGTTTCTCAGTCGCGCCCATTTGAACGTAGATGTCTTGGTACAACGTCCCACCAAGCGCAACGTTGATGACTTGTTCACCCCGACAAATACCTAAAATTGGTTTATGAGCCTTCACAGCTGCCTTCACCAACGCAATTTCAAATCGATCGCGGTAAATATCCGACTCAGCCATTTCCCGAATTGGTTCCGTATCATATAGTACCGGGGACAGTCCCTGCCCACCAGCTAACAACAACCCATCAACAAGTTCTATGTAGTCTTCTGCATCGCTAGGATCGCCTAGTGGCAAGACAACGGGTAAGCCACCCGCTTTGCGGATCGCGTCCACGTAGTCTTTTTGGATGTAATCAAAATAGTTCGTATCTAAAGTCTGAGTTGGGTGAATCATGTGGTTGCTAGCAATGCCAATTTTAATGGTCAAATCAAGGCCCTCTCTCTGAATATTAAAATGAATATTAGAGTGAATATTCAGAATATTTAAACCATTTTTGAATGAATATCACTCGTTACATTAAAATATACTAATTATTTTCTAATGTGTCAAGTATAGCGTATTAACGGTAACTATGCGTAATTCAGAGATGTATTAATTAGAACAAGTCACTTTTATTTTCATATAAAGCGTGGTATAGTATTCAAAAACCGCCAAGGATGTGAAATTAATGAGAAAAAATTCGATTAAATTCTTACTTACTTTTGTTTTTTTATTCGTTGGAATCCTCGCCTTACCAACTGGTGCAAAGGCTGCTGATCACTATACAATTGGGACTGGGCCGACCTTTATGCCGTTTCAGATTCAGGATAATCAGGGTACATATACCGGTAAACATCCGGGATTAGAGATTGAAATCTTCAAAGCAATCGCTAAAAAAGAACACTTTACTTACACCTTTAAACCCATGGAACTCACCGCCAACATCACGGCGTTGGAAGGCAATCAGACTGACGGTATTCTGGCCGCACTGATGATCACGCCTGAGCGGAAAGATAAAATCGATTTTTCAGATTCCTACCTAAGTGTTGGGCTGACCTTGGCCGCCCCTACTAATAGTAAGATCAAGAGCTGGAAGGATTTAAAAGGCAAGACCATCGCCGTTAAGGCCGGGTCAACTTCCGAGGCCTACGCTGAATCCGTTCAAAAGAAGTACGGCTTTAACCTCCGGCGTTTCAAGGATAGCAACACTGAATTTAACGACGTCTTAGTTGGCAATACCGTTGCGGCCGTTGATTCAACCGCCACCGTTGAATACGCCATTAAGAATAAGATGAAACTACACCTCGTTGGGAAAGCCTACAATAAGAATCCGGTTGCGTTTGGGGTTAAGAAGGGCACCCATAAGAAGTTGCTTCGTCAATTTAACGCGGGTTTGAAAGCCATCAAAGCTGACGGCACCTACAATAAGATCATCGAAACCTATCTCGGTAAAAACAGTACCGTTACGGGGTCAACCAAGATCGACCGATCCTTCATCGGCCTTCTGCGCGACAACGCCACATCGTTCTTAGACGGGATTAAAATGACCGTCGAGATCACGATCGTTGCAATCATTCTCGCCACCGTTATCGGCGTCGTTTTGGGGATCATGGGCGTCTTTCCAAATAAAGCGCTTCGGGCCATCTCCACCACTTACGCCTTCATCTTTAGAAGTATCCCCGTCATGGTGCTGGCCTTCTTCGTCTATATCGGGATTCCAAACCTGACCGGGCAAAAGATTCCACTGTTCGTCGCCGGGGTCGCCACGATCACGTTGGAAAACAGCGCCTATACCGCGTCATTCGTTCGCGGCGGCATCAATGCTGTGCCAAAGGGCCAAATGGAAGCTGCTAGAGCGTGTGGTCTCTCCTACCTGACCGCCATGCGCCAAATCGTGCTCCCACAAGCCGTCCGCATCATGGTGCCATCCTTCATTAACCAATTCATCATCGCCTTGAAAGGCACCTCAGTGCTGTCAGCCATCGGGGTCGCCGAACTGACGCAACAAGGGACGATCATCATCGCCAAGAACATGGAAGGGTTCAAGGTTTGGTTGCTGATTGCGGTCATGTACCTGATTTTGATTGGTATTTTGACCTGGTTATCAAATGCCGTGAAAAAGCATTATAAGTTGGCGGATTAGGCCATCACTATCACCATTATTCCAAGCCTCAAAATTTTCACTGAGTACCTCAAAAAGGAGCAGTTAAGCGGCATTGTCCGCTTAACTGCTCCTTTTAGTTCTCTGTCAGTTGACTAATACCCACCTGCTCGATGATACGCGTCAATTATCGGCTGACTCTTTTTGTCTAACCATTCAAGGTATGTCATATCAGTTAATTCTGCCTTTAATTTAGGATCCGCATCCGGTGATGACAATACCGATTGGCGATATCTTTCTGTTCTTACAGGATCCGTAAATAACGCCAATAAATATTGTCGATACTCAGTGTTGCTAAGGCTATCCTTCAACGCCATCTTTACGCCTCCGTTTCATTAGAAATGATTGCAAGACCCGACCATATAAAACAAGAGCGGCATAATATTATATTGATAAGGATCGAACAGACTTCTTAACTCACCATCATTTAATTTGTCAGCATTACTTCTCGACTATTACATAGCCTAAACGTGTAAAAAATCGCAGAACCCGGCCATATAAAGCAAGAGCGGCATGAACTCCCAAAAACCGGGAGTTCATGCCGCTCTTGCTTTATATTCTGGGTCCTAAACGCGATTTTTGACACGCTGGGGCCGGTAAACCACCTGATAAACCACCAACATCACTGCGAAGACGACCAATGAAATAATCATCGAAATTCGCGTTGAAGCGTTGAATAACAGGAAGACTAGTACGGCACAGAAGAAGATCAAGCTGACCCAATCAGTCACTGGGTAACCTGGCATCCGGAAGGCTTTGGCTCCGTCTGGGTTAGTCTGGCGGTATTTGATATGACACCACAACAGGATGACCCAAACTAAGACGAAGTTGATCGTTGAAACGCCGGAGATCAACGTAAAGACGCTAGCTGGCATGAAGTAGTTCAAGATAACGATGATGAACAACACTAAGGTTGAGAAGTTCAGGGAGTCGTTTGGCACCCCACTCTTGCTTAACATCATGAACCGCTTTGGTGCGTTGCCCCCATGACTCAGGGCGTGCAACGTCCGGCTGGTACTGAAGAGACAGCTGTTGGTTGCGGATAAGGCGGCGGTCAAAACCACGAAGTTCAAGATACCGGCAGCCCCGGTGATCCCGATGCCAGAAAATACTTGGACGAACGGACTAGCCGTTGTGGTGATCCCGTTCCAAGGGTAAACACTCATGATGGCGATCATAGACCCCACGTAGAACAACCCGATCCGAATTGGCAAACTGTTGATGGCCTTAGGCAAGTTTGCTTCGGGATCGTTCGTTTCCCCAGCGGTCAACCCGACCATTTCAATCCCGACAAAGGCGAAAACAACCATTTGGAAGGACATCAAGAACCCGTAACCCCCGGTTGGGAAGAACCCACCGTGATTGACTAAGTTAGCGAAGGAGGCCGTTTGACCATCGACTTTGAAGTGGATAATGGCTAAAGCGAACCCGACGACAACCAGAATAATAATGGCTAACACTTTGATCATCGAGAACCACGATTCCATTTCCCCAAACGCCTTCACGTTCACCCGGTTGGTCAAATACAACAGGATCAAAATGACGAACGGTGCCACCCACTGCGGCAGGCTTGGGAACCAGTATTTAATATAAATCCCGGTTGCAGTTAAATCGGCCATTGCTAAACTGATCCAGCAGAACCAGTACAACCAACCCGTGACGAACTCCATCCGATCACCCAGGTACTCTTTTACAAAGTCCAAAAATGAATGCTTGCTGGTATCGGATAACAGCAATTCCCCGATTGCTCGCATCATGAAGAAGCAAAACAGGCCGACAATGAGGTAGGCCAAAATGATCGATGGGCCAGACGTCCGGATGGCGCTCCCAGATCCCAGGAACAGACCAGTCCCAATCGCCCCACCGATGGCAATCATCTGTATATGGCGACTCTGTAGCGACCTAGATAGTTTTTTCTGATTCTTACTCGTTTGCATACATGCTCTCCTTTTCTCTGACTGAGGGTCCACCGGGTGGTTCTGGCTGACACAAAAACGGCGCCCCTTGCACCTACCACACGTTATGGTAAGTACAAGGGGCGTCGTAACGCTGTTCCACCCAAGTTTCACAGTTCCTTATGAACTGCCTTTAATCGCTGATATCGGTTGCGCAACCTGTTTGATGTTTCTGCCATTTTCTAGTACTGGCTCTCAGCAACTCGCCAGCTCTCTGTCCGTCTTAAGACTTCTTGCTTCACATTCTACTTTAATATTTTTAAAATGCAAGGGGTAGGAATAACGAACATTAATTTGGAATAGTCTACAAACGTTATTATTTCGCTGGTTTGTCACAGGTTAAAATCACTGAAAAAAAGTTTTTTTATTCTAAAATTAAAATATAATTAGAATTTTTAATTAAAGTCCTAAAGACCGCTTTCATTACTTAATTAACGCTGTTTCAAATACTGCCGAAACACCGGCATCAAAACCGTCTGCAACAGTGTTTCAAACCGCTCTCGCGTCAGTGGTCGGTCATCACCATAGAGCATATCGCCCAACATCATAACTGGTAAATCCAGCACCATTTCATCGATCTCGGCCATATCCAGTTCGTTGCGGGCCGCCGCCTGTTCAAAAATCTGCCGCACCATTTGCGTGAGGTAGTTTTGGCGACCGATTTTTTCGAAAAAATCCCGCATCGAGATACCGCCTAAGCGCTCACGCATCAAGCCCATCATGTTGCGGTAGTGGAACCGATCCAAGGCACCATACAGTGTCTCAAATAGCGCTTCAAAATCACCTTGAAAAGAACCAGTATCGGGCTGCTCAAATTGGTAATCGCCAATCTGTGTTCGTAACGCCGCTAATACGATTTCAGACTTTGCATCCCAGCGCCGGTACAGAACGCTCTTATTCGTGTGTGCATTTTGGGCAATCATATCCATGGTGAGATCTTCGTAACGAACCGTTTCAATTAGCTTGAGGGTGCTCGCAAGAATATCCGCCTCCAAGGCTTTGCCTCGTCGGCGATGCTGTGGTCGCTTAGTTTGGTTCGGTTGCCCATTCTCGTTACTTGCAGCCATTACGCGTTTGCCCCCTAAATCATGTTTTTAAACTTCTGCGTGCCGAAATGCTTCAATCATCCGCCACGTCAAACTCAACGTCGTGTCATCCTTTGGCAGATCCTTTCGATCGTACCAAGCCGCGTTTGCCAGTTCATCTCGCTCCAACTGAATCGCAAGATCCTCGTTCAGATCCGCAAAGAATCCCATTAGTACGGACCCCGAGAATGCCCATGGTTGGCTCGCGTAGTAGCGAATATTATGAACTGCTAAGCCAACTTCTTCAGTCACTTCCCGTTGTACGGTGGCCTCCATTGACTCACCAACCTCAACGTAGCCAGAAATCAAGGTTCGACGCCGGTAACCGTTCAAATTCCGGGTCAACAACAAGCGGTCGCCATTTGTTACGCCAACGATGATTGCCGGCGCAATGGTTGGAAAAATCTCCCGGTGACAGTTGGGGCATTTAAGCGCCCGTTCCTCAGTCTCACGTACCATTTGATGACCGCAGCGGCCACAGAAGCGATTAGCCGCATACCATGACGCTAAGTGACAGGCAGTCGCTCCCGCATAGCCCAACCATTCTGGATCCAGATGCCGAAACGCGCCAACATCTTCGTACCGGTAATCAGTCGTCTCGACCACCGGATCCTCAATCAAGTAAAACCGCGACTGGTCGATTGAAAACAGGTAGGTGTACTGTTCCAAATCAAAGTGCCACTGCGCCGTCACTTCTTTATAGCGTGGAAGTTGTTTACCCTTGTAAAGCACAGCTTTTCGATCATGGTAAATCACAACGTAATCGTCCTTAGAGGGCGCCGTTTTTCGGTTATAGTGGTTGTCAAATACTTTGGGTGCAATGTCTTGAAACATGGTCCTACCAGCTTTCTATCACGTTAGCCATCACCAAAATCAGTGACAGTGCGCTACGGTTATTTAACGTTAATTATAGCATGGTTAGTTTAGCGCCAACACACCCGAAAAATAATCGTTTTTAGTGATTGACATTCAACGACGTTAGAATTAAGATACTCTAGTACCTAATATTAGAGACTAAAGTTCCTTATTTTCTAAAAATTGGAGGCCATCTCAATGGCAAAACAATCTGTAGCAACTAACGCTTTACCAAAATCAATCGTCAACCAAGCCTGGATTATCGTTCTCGGTGCCATCGCACCCTTACTAGACTCAACGATGGTCAACATCGCCATTAACCACCTTGCGCGTGATTTCAATACCTCACTTAGCACCGTCCAGTGGGTCGTTACCGGTTACCTGCTCGCAATGGTGGTTGCCGTTCCGTTCACCGGCTGGTTGTCGCAACGTTTTGGCGGTAAAGTCGTCTTTTTAGGCGCCGAAGTCCTCTTCGGCATCATGTCACTTTGCGCCGCCCTGTCATGGAACATCGATAGCCTAATCGCATTTCGACTCATTCAGGGATTTAGTGCCGGCCTGATCACGCCACTTCTCACCACGCTACTGGTCGATGTTGCCGGGTCCGGTGCCATGGGTCGGTTGATGGCCGTCGTTGGGTTACCGATCATGTTAGGTCCCATCGTTGGCCCCGTTATCGGTGGTCTGATCGTTCAGTACCTGAGTTGGCGCTGGATCTTCTTCGTCAACGTACCCGTTGTAATCATCGCGACTTTGTTGATTTGGTTCAAATTACCGATAACCGCACCAAAAAATGTCCATGCCAAATTCGATTGGTTGGGCGTTCTCCTGTTGGCCGGCATGTCTGCCAGCATCGTTTACGGGATCGTTCAAGCCAATTCCAAAGCAACGTTTAATAACAGCACCACAATTGCTTACGTGGCAGTCGGTCTTGGGTTAATGATCGTCTACGGCATCTACGCCGCACTCAAAAAAGAAACTGCCGTTGTCCCACTATCACTCTTCAAAAAACTAAACTTTAGCGGCGCAATGATCGGTCTCTTCCTCGCTGGCGTTGCAACCAACGGGCCAATGCTGTTACTGCCACTCTTCTTCCAAAACCTGCGTGGTCAATCCGTCGCGATGGCCGGTTTGTCCCTGCTGCCTCAAGGCATCGGCATGCTCCTCGCACGACCATTAGTTGGCCGACTGATTGATTCAATTGGCGCCCGTTTCGTCACCCTTGGCGGCCTTGCGATTACGTTGATTGGTTCCATCCCATTCGTTTACTTTGATCAAACTACCAACTACTGGCTCCTCATGACCATTCTCTTCATCCGTGGTATCGGCGCCGGCGCCATCATCAGTCCACTTATGACCGATTCTTTCGTTGACGCCGACCGCCACTTCTCCGGGCAAATCTCCATCGCAACCCGAATCATGCAAAACGTCGGCGGTGCTTTTGGTTCAGCGATGCTGGCCACCATCGTCGTCAACTACCAAAGTCAACACGCCCACACCCTAACCACGATTGCCACCAGCTATCAGCAAGGCTTCCTCTGGGCAGCCATCTTCACTGCCATTTTAGCTGTTCCGGCACTGATGTTGACGAATAAACTTGGAAATAAATCAACCAAGGCTGCTAAATCAGTGGCTGGTCGTTAGGACTCGTTCGTGAAGCACAGTGATTCTGGTCTTCTATAGTGGGAAGATGCTGCGGGAGGCTCCGGCGCTATGCGAGGCTGGAACGCAGTGGCCAGATAGGCTTCCAAGCTTCGCTGGGTCGCGGGCCTACGAGCTAGGAATGGGCAAAACCCGCCCATGCCGGATCTCTCCGGACCCGCGTATGACTAAAGCACTCGCAGCCCGGACCTCACGGACTACGACTGCTTAAGTCATACCGACACTGCTGAGCCTCACGCGCCTCCGCCTCCCGCTACATGGTGCGCTGTTGTCAACCAGAACCGC